>JAIXPN010000120.1 GCA_027486235.1 Burkholderiaceae bacterium | reverse complement strand
TAAACCCACGAACAGAGTATTGCATACCGGTAGCAATCACAAAGTCTTCGGGCTTATCTTGTTGCAACATCAACCACTGCATACGTGTGTAGTCTTTGGCGTGCCCCCAATCCCGGAGTGCATCAATATTACCCATGTAAAGACATTTCTCGAGACCTTGAGCGATGTTCGATAAACCTCTTGTAATTTTGCGAGTGACAAAGGTTTCACCACGGCGCTTGGACTCATGATTAAAAAGGATTCCGTTACAAGCATAGATGCCATAAGCTTCTCGGTAGTTGACTGTAATCCAATAAGCATATAGCTTAGCAACGGCATAAGGGCTTCTTGGATAAAATGGAGTCGTTTCTTTTTGGGGAATTTCTTGGACTAAGCCGTAGAGTTCTGAAGTAGAGGCCTGATAAAAGCGGGTTTTCTTTTCCAAACCCAAAATCCGGATGGCTTCAAGCATACGCAAAGGGCCCATCGCGTCAACGTCGGCCGTGTACTCAGGCGACTCAAAGGAAACCGCCACATGACTTTGGGCGCCCAAGTTATAAATCTCATCGGGCTGGCATTCTTGAATGATTCGTACCAAATTACTGGTATCGGTCAAATCGCCGTAATGCAGAATTAAATCGGGGTGATTAACGTGGGGGTCTTGGTAGAGATGGTCAATACGCTCGGTATTAAATGAAGAGGCGCGGCGCTTAATGCCATGAACAACATAACCTTTTTCCAATAAGAACTCGGCAAGGTAAGAGCCATCTTGGCCGGTAATGCCAGTGATGAGGGCAACTTTTTGAGCGGTATTGTTTTTGCTGGTCATGTCGATATTATTCTATTGATTTAATTAAATGGAGTGATACATTTTTTTGACGACATCGATCCCGCGGGTAGATGCATACCAATGCAGCGTCTTTTTTGCTTTACTCGGATCAGCGCGGCCTATTGCTAAATCAGTTGGCCTAAATAAACTAGGGTCTTGAATCACATGGTCTTGCCAATTCAAGTTGGCCTCATCAAAAGCAGCTTGCACAAATTCTTCTAATGTCATGGTAATACCTGTGGCAATCACGAAGTCTTGTGCCTGATCTTGCTGCAACATCCGCCACATCGCATCTACGTATTCGGGTGCCCAGCCCCAGTCCCGAGCAATATCCAAACGACCGAGTTTGAGTTTTTCAGTACTGCCATGCGCTATCCGCTTTACCGCGCGCACAATCTTTTGCGTTACAAAGCGTTCAGGGCGCAGTGGTGACTCGTGATTAAACAAAATACCTGTACACGCAAAGAGGCCGTACGCATCGCGGTAGTTATTAACCAACCAATACGCTGAACTTTTGGCGACCGCATACGGACTCATCGGATAAAACGGGGTCTGCTCATTGGCGGGTTTGCCTTGGGTATCGCCAAAGCACTCGCCTGAGCCTGCATGGTAGAGCTTGATCTTTTTATCCATCATGCGGCAACCCTCCAGCATATTGAGCGTACCTAGAGTAATACTTTGGATGGTTTCAGCTGGCTGCTCAAACGAGAGGCCTACTGAAGATTGGCCGGCCAAATAATAAATCTCATCGGGCTTACTTTTACGTAGCGCTACTAAAACACTGCGAAAGTCTTCTGGCACCATCGAGATATATTGAACTTTCTCTTTAGTACCCAACTGACGCAAGTTTAAAAAACTAGAGCCCTGCACATCGCGTGATGTGCCAAAAACGCTATAACCCTTTTCAAGCAAAAGTTGTGCAAGATAACTACCGTCTTGGCCACTTACACCACAAATCAAGGCAACTTTTTGGCTCATAACTGATCTTTACTTTCTGCCGTAGGTATCTTCAAAGCGCACAATGTCATCCTCACCTAGATAACTGCCGGATTGCACCTCAATAATCTCAAGAGGGGTCTTGCCAGGGTTCGCCAAGCGATGCGTCTGCCCTTGGGGAATATAGGTACTTTGGTTTTCGGTCAGGATGATGACTTGGTCGCCGTTGGTAATCTCGGCAGTGCCTTTAACTACAATCCAGTGCTCTGCGCGGTGGTGGTGCATTTGCAGTGAAAGGCTTGCTCCGGGTTTTACCTGAATGCGCTTGACCTTAAACCGCTCACCCTCATCCACGCTGTCATACCAGCCCCAAGGGCGAGCAACCTTACGGTGTAAATTTTTTTCTTCCCGTTTTTGCTGCTCAAGTTGATTTACGATACTTTTAACATCTTGGCTATTTTTTCGGTCCGCTACTAAAACCGCATCGGCCGTTTCAACGATGATGAGATTCTCAACCCCGACTGTGCTCACCAAACGGCTACTGGCATGCACTAAGGAGTTTTTGGTATTGGCGAGTAAGGCATCGCCGGAAGTGACATTTCCATCGTGATCTTGCTTGCCGACTTGCCAGACTGCATCCCAAGCGCCGAGGTCATTCCAGCCCGCATCCAGCTCAACCATCTTTACTGCAAAAGCACCCGCGGTGCACTTTTCAATCACCGCATAGTCAATCGATTCACTTGGCACAGCAGTAAAGAGGGCTTTATCGGGTCGTACAAAAGTTACCTCACCTGATTGATCCAAGACTTTATTGTTCCAAGCGGCCTCAATAGCCTTAGCAATATCAGGGCGGTACTGCGCCAACGCGGCTAGCCAAGTACTGGCGCGCAGCACAAACATGCCACTATTCCAAAGGTAATTACCATCGGCTAAGTAGGCCTGCGCCGTTTTAGAGTCGGGCTTTTCTACAAACTGCGCTACGGCAAATTCATTATGTTTACCTTTAGTACTATCGCGCTGAATGTAGCCATAGCCTGTTTCAGGGGTAGTTGGCGTAATTCCCAGAATAGCAATGGTCTTTTTACTTTGGTCTTCAGAAACTACTGCAACGCAATCCTGCAAGGCCTTTACAAAAGCTACTTGATTTTGAACCGTTTGATCAGCCGGAGTAATAACAAGAATTGGATCAAGCTGTTCCGTAACATTACCTAGGGCCTCTAGCGCTGCCAAGCTGAGCGCTGGGGCTGTATTGCGACCTACGGGCTCTAGCAATAGGGTTGCTTTCATACCTTTTAATTCTCGCAATTGGTCCAAAGCTAAAAAGCGGTGCTCTTCATTCGTGACAATTAAAGTGGGAGCCAAGTCAATTTGCGCACCACCAATGGCATTAATACGGGTGATAGCCTGCTGAAATAAACTCTGATTAGAGCCGTCACCGGAAAGCACTAAAAAC
>JAIXPN010000168.1 GCA_027486235.1 Burkholderiaceae bacterium | reverse complement strand
ATGTCTTCTTCGCGCATTACGAGAAGCTCATCACCGTCGACTTTTACTGTTTGACCTGCATACTTGCCAAAAAGAACACGGTCACCAACCTTGACGTCTGGGGCGTTTAATTTGCCACTGTCATCCCGTTTGCCAGGACCGACAGCCAATACTTCGCCTTGGTCTGGTTTTTCAGCAGCATTGTCTGGGATCACAATTCCCGATGCAGTTTTTGTTTCTTGATCTAAACGCTTGATGATCACGCGATCGTGTAAAGGACGTAGATTCATTCCCTCTCCTATGTTAGTAAGTATTAACTAATTAAATTGATATACGGCATGTTTTATAATCCCCGCACAACTTGCTAAGTCAATGATTTATATATTTATTTTTTTAATGGTAAATAAATACTGAACATTTATTAGCACTCTTGTGTAGCGAGTGCTGATTATATAGGTCTTATCCCAAGGTTTTCAAGAGCTCCGAAAAAAATAAGTGGGGCCCTATGAAGGCCTAACCCGATCAAGGGATAGGAGCAGTTTGTAGGAGATTTCCTACATATAAATCATCCATATGCCCTTACTTAAATAGTTTGGCCTGCATAGACTGATTGAACTCAGATTGGAGAACACCATGAGCCCAAAATCACGGCTTTATAACCTCGTAATGGCTTGGAAAAATAAGCCTTTTCGTGAACTTCGCGACATCGAACGCACTCAATGGCAAGAGACCATATCGGGTAACACAATCGCCTCACAAATAGACCATGAATCTACCAAGGGTGGGATCAATATTTATCGAGGCATTCACTTTGAACCCATTTTTAACCGCTCCGGTAGTGCCCTAAAAGGAGTTCTTTATAGGCCCCTTCTAAGTGCCAAGAAACATGAGGTACTACGCCATTGCCTGGAAGGTATTGATGCAATTCATTACTGGCAATGCAGTAATCGCATCATTCCCCTCATTTTGCCAATCCATATCGACACCCTTCAATCTCCAAGCCATGTAGACGGCATTTGCGATCTGATACTCAACTCACGTCTACCGGTTGGCCTAATCAGTATTGGCCTAATTCATGAGCACCCCATCTCTACCGAGGTGATTCAGAGCATTGCGCGCCTTCGCCGCCTAGGGGTGTTGTTTCATTGGCTAAATTTCGATAGCAACCCAGAAATGATGAAATTGATAGCCGACTTTCAATTTGAAGCAGTCCATATTCATGCTGACATACTCCGAGGCACCTATTCCGAGGGAATCGAGCGGGCGATTGATCAAATTCAGTTGTTTAAGAAATGGGGATGCAAAACCTATTTAAGCCATGTCACTTTTGTCCACGATAACGAAATGGCTTATCAGCTAGCGATTGATTATTGCTATGGCAGCCTAATGCTCTCCCCTGTAAGCCGTCATCAGATTATTCATATTCAAGATAGTCGAATCGGTAAGGCACTTTTTTCTATTCAAACATCTAAAAAAACCAACCCCCAAGGAGACCTGTAATGCGAAATAAAGTGATGTTGGTCGATGACCATCCTGCAATGTTGATGGCTTTGAAATCAATGCTCTTCAACCAACTTCCTTTTGAGGTCGTTGCCCAAGCCCAGAATGGCGAAGAGTGTCTTAGCTTAATTAAAACAACACAGCCAGATGTGGTGATTTTGGATCTGGACATGCCCAAGACAGATGGTTTTGATGTGATCCGCCGCATCGGGATTTTGTATCCAGATATTCGGATGCTTATTCTGTCTAGTCTGGATGAACAAGTCTATGGTGGAAGAGTACGCTCTCTCGGTGGCCATGGCTTTGTCAACAAGACAGCGAGCGCTAATATTATTTTGGCCGCCTGCGTTGCGGTGTCTCAAGGTTACACCTTCTTTTCAACTGGCAGAAATGGTCAAGCCGCACTAAGTGATAGTGAAAAAATGGCCTTAATTTCTGATCGCGAATTGCAAGTGATGAAATATCTAGCCAAAGGAAGAAGCAATAACGAAATATCCGACAACCTTAACATTAGTAGCAAAACGGTTGCTACCTATAAACAACGATTATTTGAAAAATTAGGTGTCAACAATATTGCCGATCTTGTTTTATTTTGTCGTAACAACCGCGTAATCGAGGGATGAGAGACCGGATGCGCAGTGTGACAAAGGGTATTTACATGAATCATGTTCGGCACTTACTTTGCATGCTGTGCATCTCTTGCATTTCTACGCCACTTTTCGCAAAAGATGGTTTCCCCCAATTCAATGGTACTGAAAAACAATGGATTCAATCGAATCCAGTTGTGAAATTCAGTATTCACGAGAAGTATCGTCACTACTGGAATAGCGGAATCTATCCAAGGCTTCTCGCGAAGCTGAAAGACTGCTCTGGACTGGATTTTCAGCCGATATGGCGCACCTCAGATCAAACCACTCTGGAGCAACTTCAAAGCAAGCAAATTAACTTCATTATTGATCCTGTATTTTCTCCCTCCAATCTCACAGCGGGATTTATCTCCGATACTATTTTTTGGGGTCAAGATGTAGTGTTGAGCACCAATAATCTCGATACAAAAGCCTATTCCTTACAAACCAGCCAAACGATCTATTTCGATCGAGGCTATTCTTTAGAAAATAACTCCTCAAAAAAAACGGTATTCAGCTCGCCTGAGCTCATTATGCAAAAGTTAATTAATGGTGAGGCACAATTTGCGGTCATGCCACTACGGCTGGCAATGGCAATCAACCAAGATCTCAAACTTAACCATTTCCAAATAAAGCCTTGGGGACATCAGCCCTTTGCTTATCGATGGTTAATTTCCAAACATGATGAGCCTCTAAATTCCATTATTCAGAAATCCCTCAAACAGATTGATCCAATTGTTCTAGGAGATTTTTTATCCATCCCAATACCTGAGTTAAATTCCTTGGATGGCTCAATTGATAAAAAAAGATTTGGCATTAACCCAATTGTGACTGCTGCAATTACTGCTTTATTTGTTCTAGGATTTGGAGTAATTCATCATCAATTCCACCGAAAAAGACAAGCAAAGAAAGAGGCTGGTCTATTGGAGATTGCTCATCAAGCAAAAACGGCCAGCGATGCTAAATCGGCTTTCTTGGCAACGATGAGTCATGAAATCAGAACGCCAATGAATGCGGTTATTGGTGCTCAAGAACTGTTACTTAAAAATACAAGTCTCAATAGTAAACAAAAGTCATTGTTACAGAGTGCTCAATCATCTGCAGCATCACTTTTGGGAATATTGAATCAGGTCCTCGATGTTGCCAAAATTGAATCTGGCAAATTTACACTTAAATTTGAGCCAGTTGATCTCAAGCAAATGCTATTTGAGATTAATCAAACATTCTCCGTATATGCCCATAACAAAGGCTTGATGCTTAACGCAAGTGTTGACCCCTCGATTGCGGACGTTTTACTCATCGACGAACTGAGACTTCGACAAGTTCTTCACAATCTACTGAGCAATGCCATCAAATTTACCGAAGATGGTCTGATTTACTTTGATGTACGGATTCTAGCTAACGACCATGCCGGTCAACTCATTGAGTTCCGAATTATTGATCATGGAATTGGAATGAGTCAGGATGCTATAAAACGGGCCTTGATGCCATTTGAACAAGTCCACTCCCATTTCTCGCCCGGGCTTGAGTCTAATCCTGGAACAGGTCTTGGCTTGAGCATTAGCAACCATCTAGTTGAGTTAATGCAAAGTCAACTGCTTATCGAAAGTGCTCCTAATCTAGGCACCAATGTTCATTTTGCCGTAGCCTTTTCGAGGACTGGCTTACCACTTGAATCGAGTGATAAGGGATTAGCGCATCACCATCGAATTCATTTCAAGAATATTCGTGCATTAATTGTGGAAGATCATCCTGCAAATCGTCAAATTTTATGGATGCAATTACAAGCTCTAGACATCACTGCAGATCAATGCGCCAATGGGGAAGAAGCGATCCATCTGCTGCAAAAGAATAGATACGATCTTGTACTGACTGATCACTCGATGCCTGGAATGCATGGTGTAGAACTAGCCAAGCAGATACGGTTAATGTGCCAAAAACAACCAATCATTATTGGTATTACAGCCGATATTTATGCTCAGCAAGCCCATCCATTTTTACTAGATTCTGGCATGGATGCAGTCCTCATTAAGCCGGTCAGTCTTGAGGTTCTTGAAGAGCACTTAAACACTCTACTTGGGGAGCCAATCAAGAGTAACTTAGAAAATAATTTTGGTATCAATGCCGATATGAACATCCTAATTTTGGCAGAGGTATTAAAAGTTCAGAATGAGGTAATCCTAGCGTTGGAACTTGATAGTGATGCAGGGCTTCTTGATGAAGGCCAACTAAAGGCTCTGATTCATAAAGTTAAAGGTGGCGCCATATTGAGCGAGGCAATGGAGTTACACGCTCTCTGTCTTAATCTCGAAAAATCCCATCTCGGAATCGCAGATAAGAGACAGTGTTTTGGGCAAGCCTTACTCATAAACAACGCTGTTTTAGAAAAAAAGATACAAGAGCTTAAAGAACAGATCTAACTTGACCATAAAAAGCCCCGCAATGCAGGGCCTTTAAACTACCTACTGCTATAAGCCTTATCGCTTATTAATGGCATCTTTAAACGCTTTACCTGCAGAAAATTTAACCGTTTTTGAAGCTGCAATTTTAATGGCCTCTCCCGTTTTGGGATTGCGCCCCATTCGCGCAGCACGCGAACCCAAAGAGAAGCTACCAAATCCAATAAGCTGAATCGTATTTCCTTTTGCCACACTTGCTTTAATTGCATCTAATGCTAGATTCAAGGCTTCCTCAGCCTTTATCTTGCTTAAGTCAGCACCATCTGCAATCACATCAACTAAGTCTGCTTTTGTCATAATGGGTTTCCTTTGCCTTATATGTGTGTTGTTAAATAGAGGAGGCCATGAATATTTCAGGTCAAATTGAGTCTCCACGTTTATGCTAGCAAACTAATTGTGAAAATCTGTAAATACTTTTTGACAAACTGAATAAATAATGAGTACACATAGACTGCCAGCATCGATATGGATGTTTTTGATCAAAAGTTTGGGCTTATTGCTGGCAATTTTTACAGTTCACCTACTTTCTGTCCAGAATGTTGCAGCGCAATCAGTAGAGGCAAGCACTCATCGAATTCCTGGGTCTGTAGAACAGGCAATTAAACGAAGTGGCATCAACAAGGATTCCATTAGCTTTGCCGTAGCCGAGATACCATCTGTCGCCAATCCCAAACCGCAAACTCGCACCATTCTCTCTTGGCGCGATGAAGTGGGCATGAATCCAGCATCTACTATTAAATTGCTCACAACACTTGTTGCCTTGGATATTTTGGGCCCCAAATACCGCTGGCGTACGGAACTTTTTACTGATGGCGCCATTAAAAATGGCACTCTCAAAGGAAATATTTATTTTGTCGGGCATGGTGATCCCAAATGGATCCCGGAAGAGCTGGCAAGGCTCACCAAGAAACTTCGTGAAATGGGTATTCAACGCATTGACGGCAACTTAATTTTTGATCGTAGCGCTTACTCTCCGCAGGTCATGGACGAGCTCACTATCGATGGTGAGGCATTGCGCGCCTATAACGTACCACCCGATCCTCTTCTATATGCGTTTCGCACTCTTTCATTTCAAATCAATCCAAATAAACATGGTGATGCATTAAACATCACTTACACACCCAAATTAGCGCGCTTTACGATTCAAAACGATATTGTCATGAGCTCTGAGCCGTGCGATGGTGGTAAACGAGATATTCGTCTTGAGATTACTCCTGATTCCAGCAGTACACCAGGCTCAGGTACAAAAAACAAAACTGTAAATCAATGGCTTGCTACTTTTACAGGCGAGATCCCTCAAAACTGTCGTGGCATTAGCTATAACGTCGTTAAATTTGATCCGGATACTTTTTTAACCCTTGGCTTTACCGCAGCATGGGAGGAGGCTGGTGGTAGCTGGACAAAACCTCCACGGGGCCAATCTGGGTCCGTACCGGTCTTTGCGCGCCCCCTTCTAAATTTTGAGGGCTTAAGTCTTCTCGATGCTTCTAATGACATCAATAAGTTTTCAAATAATGTCATGGCGCGCCAAGTTTTTTTAACCTTGGCCCTTGAAAAAGTGGGCAAACCGGCGGATATTGCCTCAGGAGAAAAAGTTATGCAAGCTTGGCTTACCCAGCGTGGCTTGTCTTTCCCGGAGCTTGTTATTGAGAATGGCTCAGGCTTATCGCGAAATGAAACAATTTCAGCTCGTAATCTTAATAATCTTCTAATAGCTGCACAAAATCTTCCGATTGCAGAGGTTTTTACCAGTACTCTCCCCTTGGCAGGCTCTGAGGGAACCGTACGCAATCGATTGATTACCCAACTGCGTAAGTTTTTACACCTGAAGAAAAAACCAGAGGCTCGTATTAAGACTGGAACCCTGAATAATGTCCGAACGATTTCTGGTTATGTATTTAGTAAATCCGGGCGAATCTATGCAGTGACTTCCTTTATTAATGACCCCAAGGCAAACCGTGGTCAAGAAATACACGATCAACTGCTAATGTGGTTACTAGAGGATGGTCCTGATCCAAAAGAAGCGCGCTGAAGTCGATCACGTACCGCATCCCAATCCTCGCCAGCTGGTGGAGTTGGCATATAAATCGATTGGTAATTTGATTGATCCAAATCTCGTAACAAACGATAGAGCCCTTGAGCAAACTGAAAAGGCTCCTGGGGCACGAAGATGTAATCAATCTTGTTGGCATCATCGTCTTGCGGCAAAGCGGTATTCAATTGCTCTTGATCCCACAGCACTAAAGCCACCTTTTTGCCTAGTAAGTCCTCTTGCAGACACTTTTGTAATTGAGCCGTCCACTGATCCCCTGAATATAAATATAAAGGGGTCTGCGGGGCGTAGTGCGCTTTGAGGCTTCCAGATACACGAGGTGAACTCACTATATCTTGAGCCCCGGTAACGACATCAATGCCTGTTCGTTCTTTAATTTGCTGCAAGGTAATGCTGCCGGGACGAAGAAGTCGCGGCGCACCCTCGGTTGACACATCCAAAATGGTCGACTCAATTCCGAATTGACAGTCGCCGCCATCCAAAATCAACAAGTCATTACAGTCTATAAATTCCGCACGGACATGGGCTGCAGAAGTTGGAGAAATTCGGCCAAAACGATTCGCGGAGGGTGCTGCAATACCTCCACCAAAGGCTTTTAATAGGCCCTGTGCCAGAGGGTGAGATGGCGAGCGAAGCGCTACAGTATCTTGACCACCTGTCACACAATCTAGAACCGATTTACTCTTCTGAAATACTAAGGTTAGCGGGCCGGGCCAAAAATGCTGAATAAGAACCAAGGCGGATTCAGGTATATGCCTAGCCCAAGGACTCAAAATAGCGAGCCAGTCTTCCTCTTTTTGCTTTGAATCAGCGGGTGGCGCCTGAAGGTGCACAATCAAAGGGTGATTAGCGGGTCGGCCCTTTAACTGATAAATTTTTTCTACTGCTATGGCATTACTAGCATCCGCACCCAAACCATAGACGGTCTCGGTTGGCATCGCCAGCAAATCACCACGACGTAATACAGAAACTGCTTCGGCTATCCGTTGTGAATCAGACAAGTGTGTCTCAAATTTGTTTGGATTAGGGGGAAATACCCAAATCATGGGCAACAGCAACACATGCTGCTCTAGCCTCATCGATGCTTTTCCCCAAGCAATTAATATGGCCCATCTTACGACCCAACTTTGGACTTGCCTTGCCATACAAATGCAGTTTGGCACTTGAATGGGCTAATACTTGATCCCAGCGAGGCTCGCGGGTTTGGCCATTCTCAAACCACACATCGCCCAAAATATTAAGCATAGCAACCGGCTCCATCAGAGTGACGTCTCCCAATGGTAGGCGGGCCATCGCCCTTACCTGCTGCTCAAATTGACTGGTTACACACGCGTCCATGGTGTAGTGACCAGAGTTATGTGGGCGTGGAGCAACTTCATTCACGACAACGGAACCATCTTGTAAAACAAAATACTCGACGCATAAAACACCCACATAAGCCATCTTTTCGGCAATCTCATAGCTGGCTGCAATAATTTTTTGAGATAAATCAGGATATTTAGCCAATGAGGGTGAGGGTACTGTAGTGGTATGCAAAATACCATTTCGGTGGATATTTTCTGCAACTGGATAAGCAGTAAGTTTTCCATCATGCGCACGCACAATCAGTGCTGAGACCTCAAAAGCAAGGGGCATTCTTTTCTCTAGAACGCAGACTGATTGGCCCAGAGATTGCCACGCTGACTTCAGTTCATTAGCATCAAGCACATTTATTTGACCCTTACCGTCATAACCCATCCGCGCCGTTTTTAGAATGGCTGGAAATAAATGGGTTGGCGCCGTCACAAGATCGCTGGCCGATTGAATGACATGGTACGGAGCTGGGCCAATACCAGAATGAACCGAGCAGTCCCGCAAAAATTGTTTTTCAAGAACGCGGTCTTGAGCAATTGAAACACACCGACCCAATAAAGAAAAAAAAATGCCTTTGTTCTGGAAATAATCTAAGGTATTCGCTGGAACATTCTCGAACTCAGTGCTTACTGCTGCACATAAATTCGCCATATCATTTAGGGCTTTTTCATCACCATAATCCGCACATAAATGCTTCTCAGCAACTGCGCCTCCTGGGCTTAGAGGATCTGGATCTAATACACATACCTTGTAACCAAGGGATTGTGCTTCATGAATAAACATACGCCCCAATTGCCCACCCCCCAATATCCCCAACCATGCAGGAGGAAGAATTGGCAAATGGTTGATCGCAGTATTCCCAGACTTCGTCATAATTGATATGAACTACTTTCCCAATTAGGGTAATTTCATTGCTTGCGCAGTTTGGGTTTGTGCTCTTCGAAAATCATGCAAACGTTGAGCTAAGTTTTTATCAGCGCTTGCCAACATTGCAACAATATGCAAGGCTGCGTTTGCTGCACCGGCTTCTCCAATGGCAAAACTTGCAACTGGTATCCCCTTGGGCATTTGCACAATAGAGTACAAAGAGTCTTCACCGCGTAAATATTTACTGGGAACTGGAACCCCCCAAATCGGCACAATCGTTTTCGATGCCAGCATGCCAGGCAAATGGGCTGCGCCACCAGCGCCAGCAATGATCGCCTTTAAACCACGGCTCTCTGCTTTTTCAGCATAAGCAAACATCTCATCAGGCATGCGATGAGCAGACAAGACCTGTTTTTCATAAGGGATGCCAAACTGCTCCAATATTTGCACTGCGTGCTGCATGGTCTCCCAATCTGAATTAGATCCCATGACAACTCCGACTAAAACCTGATCAGCCATTAACTCTCCATGGAGCTTGTAAAACTCTATTATCGCAGTCTTTGCCCGGAAAGCGTCGGGATTACTATTGGGTCAATCGGCGCAATGCCTCACGATATTTATCAGCCGTTTTTTCGATAATTTCGGTCGGCAGATGAGGGGCTGGCGGCGTTTTTGTCCAGGGCTTACCATCAATCCGAACGGACTCTAGCCAATCCCGCAAAAATTGCTTATCAAATGATGGAGGGTTCGTGCCAACTTGATAAGTTGCTGCAGGCCAGAAACGTGAGGAGTCCGCTGTCAGAATTTCGTCCATCAAAACAAGCTGGCCCTGCTGATCCAAGCCAAACTCAAACTTAGTATCAGCAATGATGATGCCTTTATCGAGGGCATATTTTGCAGCTTCACTATATAAACGAATACTTGTTTCTTTAATCTTTTTGGCCAGGTCAGCCCCTATGCGTTTTTCTACTTCTGCATAAGAGATGTTCTCATCATGCTGACCCATCTCCGCTTTAGCCGCAGGAGTAAAAATAGGTTCAGCTAAAGACTGGGCATTTTGCATTCCAACCGGTAAACGAATACCGCACACAGCGCCAGTATCTTGATAATCTTTCCATCCACTACCCGCCAAATAACCACGAACAACTGCTTCCACCAAAATGGGCTTAAGGCGCTTAGCCACAACGGCCCTCCCCCGAACCTGATCCACCTCATTAGCAGCCACTACCGTGCTCGGATCAATCCCAGTTAGGTGATTTGGAATGACGTGCGCTAAATGAGCAAACCAAAAATTACTCATTTGATTTAGAACCATACCTTTTTCAGGAATAGCTTCTTGCATCACCACATCAAATGCTGAAATCCGATCCGTTGTAATCATTAATAAATGATCGTCACCAACGGCATATACATCACGCACCTTACCCTTTGAAACGAGGGGCAAAGAACGAATTGAGGTGGTATGTAAAGCATTCATTTTTAGCGAACCTTCACAATCTTGAGAGTATTAGTACCCCCCGCTTGATCCATTGGTTCACCAATCGTTAAAACAATCGTGTCACCCGACTTCACCACGCCCAATTTCTTGAGACGCTCTTCAACCTGCAATAAAGCAGTCTCGCGATCTGCGCCCGCTTGGATACTAAAGGGCCTAACGTTGCGATAGGTACTCAACGCCCGCTGTGTTTCAATGCGACTGGTTAGAGCAAAAATAGGAACACGAATGTTATGACGACTCATCCAGATTGGGGTTGAACCTGAATCAGTTAAGGCGGCAATCGCAGTGGCATTTAAATGATGTGCGGTAAATAAAGCACCCAAAGCAATTGCTTGATCAATACGCTCAAAACGTTGATCTAAGAAATCAGTATCGAGATGAACTACCTCAGATTTCTCAGCCTCAATACAAATTGCTGCCATTTGCTCGATGGTCTTCACTGGAAATTGACCGGTGGCCGATTCTGCCGAAAGCATCACCGCGTCGGTTCCATCCAATACTGCATTAGCAACGTCACTCACCTCAGCACGCGTTGGTACCGGAGCATTAATCATTGACTCCATCATCTGCGTTGCAGTAATAGTGAACTTATCGGCCTCCAAAGCCAAACGAATCATCCGCTTTTGTAATGCAGGCACAGCAGGGTTACCAACCTCAATGGCTAAATCACCGCGGGCAACCATAATGCCATCACTCTGTGCAATGATTCCTTCAAGCGCTCCGGGTGCAATCGCCTCAGCACGCTCAATCTTTGCAATTAAGCGCGCCTTACCTTTGCCATGCTTCGCACTAGCGGCATCAGCCAGCTTGCGCGCATATGCCATATCGGCACCATCCTTTGGAAAACTAATGGCCAAGAAATCCACACCCATAGAGATCGCGGCATCCATATCTTGAATATCTTTTTCGGTCAAAGCGGGAGCTGTTAAGCCTCCGCCAGCACGATTGATTCCCTTGTTATTGGATAGGGGTCCGCCGGTCTCAACCCTAGTATGAATCTCAACACCAATAACCTTTTCAACCACCAAAACAATCAGTCCATCGTTGAGTAGTAAGCGGTCTCCTGCCCTCACATCCTTTGGCAAATCTTTGTAATCCAACCCAACGCGATCTTGATTGCCGAGTTCACAGGCAACATCCAAAATAAAGGGAGCGCCCTCTTTGAGAATAACTTTGCCATCAGCAAATTTACCAACCCGAATCTTAGGGCCTTGTAAGTCGGCCATGATGCCAACCTCTTTATCTACTTCCTTAGAAATTTGTCGCACCAGATCATAGCGCACACGATGATCAGCAACCGTCCCATGCGAAAAGTTGAGACGTACCACGTTCAGACCAGCACGAATCATGTCACGTAATACTTCAGGCTTCTCAGATGCAGGTCCAAGGGTAGCAATAATTTTTGTTGCTCGTTGCATAATTAGTCCTTAGCGCGCTCAGCGAGCACAGCAAATGCAGGCAGGGTCTTGCCCTCGAGGAATTCGAGGAAAGCACCTCCACCAGTTGAAATGTAATCGACTTGATTCTCAATGCCGTACTTAGCGATCGCGGCTAAGGTATCGCCACCCCCAGCAATAGAGAAGGCAGGGGAATGGGCAATTGCGGCGGCAATCATTTTGGTGCCACCACCAAACTGATCGATCTCAAAAACTCCCAATGGACCGTTCCACACAATGGTTCCAGCATGCGCGAGCATCATCGATAACTTTGCTGCAGTCTTGGGGCCCACATCCAAAATCATGTCATCTGGAGCAACCTCAGTAACGGGAACACGGTTTGCGCGAGCCATGGGGGATAACTCATTAGCAACAACCACATCCTCCGGAATTGGTACACGCGCCCCACGCTTTTCCATCAGGGCAATAATTTCTTTTGCCTCATTGATAAGATCTGGCTCTGCCAAGGACTTACCAATTGATAAACCTTTTGCCAATAAGAAGGTGTTTGCAATTCCGCCGCCAACAATCAGCTCATCCACTTTCTCAGCGAGCGATTTCAGAATCGTTAATTTGGTAGACACTTTAGAGCCGGCCACAATGGCAACTAATGGGCGCTTTGGTTCTGCAAGAGCCCGACTTAGAGCATCTAACTCAGCAGCCATCAGAGGTCCTGCACAGGCTACTTTTGCATAGCGCGCGATTCCATCCGTCGTTGCTTCGGCGCGATGGGCAGTTCCAAAAGCATCGTTGACATAGACATCGCAAAGGGCGGCCATTTTTTTGGCTAAATCAACGGAATTCTTTTTCTCACCAACATTGACCCGACAGTTTTCTAAAAGGACTAAATCGCCAGGGGCAATCTCAAAGTCACCATCAACCCAATTGCTTATAAGAGGTACTTTGCGATTCAGCAACTCAGCAATCCGATGGGCAATCGGGGCCAAACTATCTTCTGGTTTAAAAGTACCTTCGGTGGGCCTTCCTAAATGAGAGGTGACCATCACTGCTGCTCCGCCATCTAAGCACATCTGGATAGCAGGTATAGACGCACGAATCCGAGTATCTTCCGTAATGTTGCCGGCTTCGTCCTGCGGTACGTTCAAATCGGCACGAATAAAAACACGCTTTCCTTTGAGCTGCCCCAAAGCAGCGAGTTCATTAAGGCGTTTGACTTTGAGGAGTGAGTTAGGCATAAAAACGGCTGGATCTTAGGGATTTAGTAAGAGCCCTCTATTTTAAATCCAGTGGCGCATCAGGCTAAATACCGCCATTCCAACCAATAAAGTGGGCAACATCTTCCGCGTCCAGTAATAGGCCCCAAAGGCAGCAATTCCGCCCCAGATATTGGGCAATTTCCAATCCAGCTGGCTGATCTCGCTAGCTCCAGCAGGCAATAAAAGCTCTGGGGCCAAAATACCTACGATCGCAGCCAGGGGGGCATAGCGAATTGACCGCAAAATCAGCTCTGGAACCCTTACTCTGTCCCCCAAAAAGACAAAGAATGAGCGGGTCAAAACAGTCACTAAAGCCATTCCCAAAATCAGGAGTGTGATTTCAAGAGAACTCAAAGTCTCTGGTCTCATCGCACACCTTTCGGAGCGCGATCGGCAAGAATGCCAACCAAGATTGCGGCAAAAATGGCTAGGCTCAGATTTAGCTTTAAAGGCAAGCTGTAAGCCAATACAGCAATAACTGCAGCAACCAACGCAGCCCAACGAGCTGCGCGATGATCCAACATCGGCACAATCACAGCGATCAATGCCAATGTGCCAGCAAACTCCAATCCCCAACTGTCAGGGATCTGGCTCGCAAAAATAATGCCCAAAATTGAACCGGACTGCCAGATGGTCCAATTTCCAGTCGCTAAGCCATACATAAAATAGGTGCGGTAGTAAGCATCCGCACTGCGCTCTTGGGCAGTCTGAACCTCAGGAAAGCGATTGGTGAACATCAAATTACCAAAGTCTGCCGTGAAATAACCCAACAACACTCGTCGCCAATAAGGCAAATGAGAAAAGTGTGCCTGAACTCCAACACTGAAAATAATGAAGCGCAGATTAACCACAAATGCGGTCACCAAGATGGTGCTTACTGAAAAACCGGCAGCGATTAAGGGTAAGGCGGCTAACTGAGCTGTTCCTGCAAATACCAACAAACTCATTGCTAGGGCTTGATCCGTACTCAAGGGAGATTTACCCATCGCAAGGCCGGTAACGAGAGCCCAACTAAAAATGGTGACCGCCGATCCCGACATTGTTCTAAGCCCATCACGCCAAGCCTGCTGTTGCGGGGGGGTCCAACTCAAGTAGGGTAATTTGGAAGTCAAGGAATAAAGGGGCATAGGGAGAGCTTCATTATAGAAAGCCCTTCCTAAAGCCCCCGATTCAAAGGAGCACGGCACTATTTCTCTGCTCTACAATAAGGCTTTTCAGGGATTGGCTCAAAAAAAGTCCTGCCAAGCCCAAACAACATAAAAGGTGCTAAAGATGTCGATGTCTGACCGCGATGGAGTAATTTGGTTTGATGGCAAGCTCGTTCCCTGGAGAGATGCCAATGTTCACGTACTCACCCATAGCCTGCACTACGGCATGGGCGTGTTCGAGGGTATTCGGGCTTATCAAACCCAAAATGGCACTGCAGTCTTTCGTCTAGCAGAGCATGTCAAGCGCCTTTTTAATGGCCTCAAAATTTTCCAGATGAGTATTCCCTACTCTGAAGAACAAATTGCCCAAGCGATTACTCAAGTAGTTCGCGATAACAAATTAGCGTCTTGCTACATTCGCCCCATCATTTTTATTGGCTCACAAAAGCTTGGTATTTCCCCAACTGGTAATACAGTGCATACGGCAATTGCAGCTTGGCAATGGGGCGCCTATTTAGGGGAAGACGGAATCAATAAAGGCATTCGGGTAAAAACCTCTTCCTTCACTCGTCATTTCGTCAATTCCTCACTCGTGAGAGCTAAGGCCTCGGGCTATTACATCAACTCTATTTTGGCCCACCAAGAGGTTGCGGCCAATGGATACGATGAAGCATTGCTTTTGGACACAGAGGGCTATGTTTCGGAGGGTTCTGGCGAGAATATGTTCATGGTCCGTAATGGCATCGTCTTTACTCCTGATCTTGCCTCCTGTTTGGATGGTATTACTCGCGATTCGATTATTCGGATTGCAAAAGATTTAGGTCTTGAAGTTCGCGAGAAACGCATCACGCGTGATGAGGTGTATTCTGCGGATGAGGCTTTCTTTACCGGTACGGCTGCAGAGGTCACACCAATTCGTGAACTCGATGATCGCACTATTGGTGATGGTAAGCGCGGTCCAATCACCAAGCAAATTCAGGATGTATTCTTCGATACGGTCTACGGCAGAAATGACCGCTATCGCGCTTGGTTAAGTCTTGTTTAATTCAATCAGTGAGTTACATGAAATGAATGCTGTTCTGGTTCATGGCAAAGATTTGCCACTACATTGCCCCACCAAAGATACCCCTGCCTGGAACTATCATCCACGCGTCTTTCTTGATATTCTAGAAACAGGGCAAGTCAAGTGTCCGTATTGCGGTACTGAATACAAAATCATCCCTGGCACAGAACCGCACGGCCATTAATCAAAGCCCTCTTGCGAGGGTCTTCCTATGCAACGTATCCTAATCATCGCCCCCCATTGGATTGGCGATGCGGTAATGTCGCAACCTTTACTGGCTTCCATAAAAAGTGCCAGTCCCAGTGACTGCATTGATGTCCTTTGCACTCCTTGGGTTGCACCTATTTATCGGGCCTGCAAAGAAGTTGAACAGATTATTGAAATTGATTTACAACACGGTGCTTTGCAATGGAATCTTCGTCGCTCGATCGCGAAACAATTAAAAACAAATAGTTATAACTTTGCATTTGTCTTACCCAACAGTTTTAAATCTGCCCTAATTCCTTGGATGGCAGGCATTCCAAATCGCATTGGGTATCGAGGTGAGCTTCGCTTTGGTCTGATTAATCATGCACTGAACAATCCATCTCGCCAAGCACGTACTGCGATGGTGGAACACTATGGTAATTTGCTTCAAGCACTTACAAAAACATGCATTCCTTTTGATAAAAACTCGCAACCCAAACTCTATATCTCAGATGAGCTTATTCAAAAAGTGCGCTCCCGCCTAGATCCTCTAGGGGCCCAGAGTTTGTATGTTTTTGCCCCTGGCGCTGAGTATGGTCCAGCAAAGCGCTGGCCGAGTTCACACTTTGCTGAGCTCGCAACACAAATTCTCGGAAGTGATCCGCATGCGCAGATCGTGATACTAGGAAGTAAAGCAGATCACTCTCTCGGCCAGGATATTCAAACCAATGCCAAATCCGCTGAGCGCATTCATAATTGGTGTGGAAGCATTGGTCTTGAGGAAGCAATGGCTGTGATTGCACAATGCACCCAAGTCATTAGTAATGACTCGGGCCTTATGCATATTGCTGCAGCCCTATCGATTCCGCAAATTGCGATCTTTGGATCGAGCAATCCTCTGCATACGCCCCCCTTGTCTAAGCGTGCTCAGGTTATATGGCTTGAACTACCTTGTAGCCCATGCTATCAACGTACCTGCCCCCTAGGGCATCTCCATTGCCTAAAGCAAATTGAGCCTCAGCAGGTCTACACTATGCTTATTCAATCCAATTAGTCGAGAATCACAATGCCCCGCTTTGCCAGACTCTTTCAAAATCCAGATGATGTCGTTGATGCCTGGCGAGAGACCTTGCGCCAAGCCGATGTCGAAGGCGCCCTAGCACTTTGGTTGGACGATGACTCAATTACCTGTGTTTTACCGGAAGGTAATCGCCTAAGTGGTCATGCTGAAATCCGCTCTGGCCTAGAAAGGATGTTAAGTAAACCGCTGTATCTAGAGCCTATCGCCTGTATTGAACATATCACGATGGGAGCAGCTGTTTTTGATTCAACGGAAGCGGTCTATTTTGAGACCAACCAAATTGAGGCGGACTTTTTAATTAATATCACCCTAGTTCTCATGCAGGATGGCAAGGGCTGGCGTATTGCCCATTTACATGCTAGCCGCTCACACGATGATGATTTTGAGTTCCCCAGCGATCAATACGAACTTCACTAACTCTTCTTAAGCTCTTTTTGCTCTTCGCGGTATTGATTTTGGAAAACGCGTAAACGGGCATCAATCATAGAACCTAAATAAAAATCTGTTCCTACTGCTGAACGCGCAATTTTCAACTGCTCGATTGCTGAAGGCCATGCACCCTCGGTTGCAAACTTTTCAGCCAAGGCATAGTGGCGCAAGCCGATTTTCTTATCTTGATCATAAGCGCCTGCTAATAATTCCCACCAAATAGTTTCATTGGGTTGGGCTTTCGTTTTGGCCCGAAGCAGATTAATAGCGTCAGTTGTGCGCCCCAATTTAAGCTCTGCCTTAACGATCGCTACCACCGCAGAAAAAGAATATGGGTCAGCTTTGGCAGCATTTTGTGCAAACTGCAATGCATCTTCCGCCCGACCCCTCGCCAAAGCTAACTCTGAAGCGGTGTAATCAAACGACAAACTTTGGCGCTGCACTGGAGAGCCTGGTGCAAGTACATTTTGTGCCACCGCCCGCGCTTTTTGCAAAAAGCCCTCAGCCTGCTCAAACCGCCCCTGTTTCTGCGCCACCAAAGCTAAGCCATAAAAACCCTCCATTTGCTTCTCTGGAGCAGCTTGCTTAGAATAACTCTCAAACAAATTACGCAGATCAAACAGACCACTTGAGCTTCCGCTTTGCTCTACCCGTGCGCGCGCCTTGATTAAATAGAACTCTAGCGTACTAGGCACTCGATTTTGCTGAACCGTTCGCGCCCGATCTTGCATATCGGCAATTCGGTCGATAGTCAGTGGATGCGTGCGCACATATGCAGGTACGCCACTATCCATAATGCCGTAGGCTTTTTGGAGGCGTTGAAAAAATGCGGGCGCACCATTCACGTCATAACCACTCGCTTGCAGAATCTGAAAACCAATCCGGTCCGATTCGCGTTCTGCATCACGTGAATATGACAACTGATTTTGAATTGCGAGTGCTTGCCCACCAGTAATCAAGCCTGCAGCCGCACCAGGATTACTAGCTGCAGCTAATGCACCCAAAACAATTCCGGCCAAGGCAATGATTGAGTTCGTGCCCTGACGCTCTAAAGAACGTGCAATATGACGTTGTAAGACATGGCCAATCTCGTGGCCCATGACCGAGGCCACCTCCGAATCGGTCTCTGCAGTAATTAATAAGCCCGTATGAAAACCAATAAATCCTCCAGGCAATGCAAATGCATTGATCGATGGATCTTTAATCGCAAATACCTCATAGTCATAGGCTGCACTACCTTGCGCATTCGCACCACCGAGCTGCAAGCGTTTAGCTGCTTGCATCAGGCGTCGCTCCATTTGATTAAGGTAATCGTAGATCGGCCAATCGTTTGAGAAATCGGGATCCCGACGAATTTGGCGCATGATTTGCTCACCGATCTTGCGCTCATCGAGTGGGCTTAATGCATCCCCACCTGGATCGCCCATGTCTGGCAAAACAAGTGTTGGTTGAGCCTGAAGGGTATTTCGCGTCGGCAAATTGGGTGAGCGGGCTTCAGGAGACTGTACAACTCGCCCCAAATTTTGCTGGGCGGCAGAGTCCTGTTGGACCGATACGCCACTCTGATGGGCAAAAGAAGGGGCACTCAAGATCAAACTTAAGTAAAGTGCCAAAATACGTCTCAATTGCATGCCCATCCCTATATGGTAAAACCTATCCTATGAATAAACTGACACACTTTGATTCCAGCGGACAAGCTCATATGGTGGACGTTGGAGATAAAGCCTCCACCCACCGTGTGGCTATTGCTAGCGGCTGTATTCAAATGCATCCTACCACCTATGAATTGATTCAGGCAGGAGGCCATAAAAAGGGGGATGTTCTTGGCATTGCCCGAATAGCAGGTATACAGGCATCCAAGAAAACTTCTGATCTCATTCCCCTATGCCATCCAATTGCTCTTACTCATGTCAGCGTGGAATTTGAATCAATACCCACAACAAGCACTATTCAGTGCACAGTCAGAGCAGAAACAAATGGGCAGACTGGTGTTGAAATGGAAGCCCTTACCGCCGTCCAAGTTGCCCTACTCACAATCTACGATATGTGCAAAGCAGTCGATAGGGGTATGGTGATGAGCGATGTCAAACTCTTAGAGAAGAGTGGTGGTAAGTCTGGGGAGTGGAAGGCGAGCTAATCGCTAGCTCGCTCGGTTTTAAAACTTATTTACCAGCTCTACATTCTGCTGGTAATAATTTGGCTGGCAG
Source organism: Burkholderiaceae bacterium (assembly GCA_027486235.1). Classification (GTDB taxonomy): domain Bacteria; phylum Pseudomonadota; class Gammaproteobacteria; order Burkholderiales; family Burkholderiaceae; genus Polynucleobacter; species Polynucleobacter hoetzingerianus. The sequence goes on along the minus strand of JAIXPN010000168.1, from coordinate 7,478 downwards.
ACTAGTTTGCTCAGATCGACAACTCCAGCCTCCCGACCAGCTTGTGGGGCCACTTTGCGATAAATCAATTGCTCGAGGACTTGCCACATCTGGTTCATTCGTCGGAATCAAGATCAAACTATTTTTGCCATCCGGTGCCACAGAAGTTTGATAATCGATTGCAATAGCACCGTTCGCTAAGATCTCGATTTCTTTCACGCTACGAGTAGCCGTGAACGAAAAAGCCTCTTGGGTAGCACGATCCATTGATACCGGTCCTTTACTTGCATAAGCTTCAGTGACGGCTAGCTTTGCACTAGAGGCAAGATTTAGACCCTCAACCACCCTACCCCGCGCGATGTAATCTTGATATTGAGGAACGGCCACAGCAACCAAAATACCAATGATGGCGACCACCACCATCACTTCGATTAAGGTAAACCCGTTTTGATTTAATTCTTGATTATTGTTAAGCATAAAAATCCCCTCCTTAATGGGTCTCTATCATCTGATAAAAACCCATTGCAGAGGGGTGATTTGTTGTAGTTAATCTCTGATTTTGTTGTCAGTCAATTAGGTGCTAGCTTTTTTGCTGCTTCGCTTTACCAACTCACCAACTGCCATAACACCAATCGCGCCAGCAATACCTGCAATCGTGGCGTATTCAGTCAAGCCTTCGCCAAATTGCTTCACTAGAGCAGGATCGGTTACCATCATGCCGCCCGCAATCCAGCCCAAGAGACCTGCACCAGCAGTTACGATGAGTGGGAAGCGATCAATGAGGTAAAGAACAATCTTGCTACCGGCAACAATAATTGGAACAGATACGATCAAACCAAAGATGACATAGCCAACTTGATGGGCTGCATTATCAACTTGACCTGCTGCTCCAGCAATTGCAAGAACGTTATCCAAGCTCATCACAATATCGGCAACGATGATGGTCTTAATCGCAGCAAATAGCTTGTCTGGTGCATCAAGATTGTGCTCTTCTTCATCGTGCTGCACCATGAGCTTGTAACCAATCCACAGCAACAATGCGCCACCAACGAGTTTCAAGAACGGTATTTGCAAAAGGGTAACTGCGAACGCAACCAAGATGACACGCAAGATAATCGCGCCAGCGGTTCCCCAAAAAATACCCCTCTTTCGTTGATTGGGATGTAAATTGCGGCAGGCCAACGCAATCACCACGGCGTTATCGCCACCCAAAAGAAGGTCGATGATAATGATTTGTATCACCACGGACCAGTCAATCATTGCTAAAAATTCCATGTCTTCCTCTAATTGTTATTAATATTTACCCAAATACTTCGAATTAGAACAACGCCTGCCATTACAACTGAAATCCCAAATTAAATCATTGCTTTAAGTAAAGTCGCCATTTCAGAGGGGTTTTTAGTAACCTTAAATCCACACTCTTCCATGACCGCTAACTTGGCGTCAGCGGTATCGGCACCACCAGAAATCAAAGCTCCTGCATGCCCCATCCGCTTTCCTGGGGGAGCGGTTACGCCGGCAATAAAGCCAACGATGGGTTTTTTCATATTGGCCTTGCACCAGCGGGCAGCTTCCACCTCATCTGGACCCCCAATCTCACCGATCATGATGACTGCATCTGTTTCAGGGTCTTCATTAAACATTTTCATGACATCAATATGCTTCAGCCCATTAATAGGGTCACCACCAATACCTACGGCCGTAGACTGACCCAAACCAATTGCCGACAGTTGGCCGACGGCTTCGTAGGTCAGCGTGCCTGAACGGCTCACCACGCCAATGCGGCCCTTCCTGTGAATGTGGCCCGGCATGATGCCGATCTTGATTTCATCAGGGGTAATAAGGCCTGGGCAATTTGGCCCAAGTAGCAAGGTTTTCTTGCCGCCCTTGGCTTCTTTTTGGAGCATCTTATTGCGTACTTCCAACATATCGCGCACAGGAATGCCTTCTGTAATACAAATCACAAAATCCAAATCGGCTTCAACTGCTTCCCAAATTGCTGCCGCTGCCCCTGGAGGAGGCACATAGATAACCGAGACAGTCGCGCCTGTCTCCTTAGCAGCCTCTTTGACTGTTCCAAAAATAGGGATACCAAAAATGGATTCGCCTGCTTTTTTGGGATTGACGCCAGCCACAAAGCAATTTTTGCCATTGGCATATTCCTGGCATTTCTCGGTATGAAACTGTCCCGTCTTCCCGGTGATGCCTTGGGTAATGACTTTGGTATTTTTATTAATCAAGATCGACATAATGAATTCCTCTAATTGGGTGTGATGGCTTATTTACCTTGGGTCGCAGCAACTACTTTGGTTGCTGCCTCGGCCATAGAGTCGGCGCTAATAATTGGCAATCCGGAATCTGCCAAGATCTTTTTACCTAACTCCTCATTGGTGCCTTTCATACGCACAACCAAAGGCACAGACAAATTCACTGCTTTACAAGCAGTGACAACACCCTCTGCAATCACATCACAACGCATAATGCCGCCGAAGATGTTCACTAGGATTGCCTTCACACTCTTGTTTTTGAGCATGATCTTAAATGCCTCAGTAACCTTCTCTGCGGTTGCACCACCACCCACATCCAAGAAGTTTGCGGGCTGGCCACCAAATAATTTGATGGTGTCCATCGTAGCCATCGCCAAGCCAGCGCCGTTGACTAAGCAACCAATATTGCCATCCAAGGAAATGTAGGCGAGATCAAATTTTGATGCCTCAATCTCAGCCGGATCCTCTTCGTCCTCATCGCGATAGGCAACGATTTCAGGATGGCGATAGAGCGCATTCGAATCAAAATTGAACTTCGCATCGAGCGCCTTGATATTGCCATTGCCTTCCAAGATCAGTGGATTGATCTCAACCAAAGATGCATCCGTATCCCAATAAGTTTTATAGAGATTCTTGAACACATCACGCGCTTTAGCCTGCGATGCTTCTGGGATGCCAATGCCTTTGCTTAACTGATCGCACTGCGCATCCGTCATTCCAATTAATGGATCAACAAACACTTTAATAATTTTCTCAGGGGTTTTCGCAGCAACTTCTTCAATATCCATACCCCCTTCACTTGAAGCCATCACCACCACTTTTTGAGTACCGCGGTCGGTGAGGATGCCAAGGTAATACTCTTTTTTAATATCGGCGCCATCTTCGATGAGCAAGCGACGAACTTTTTGTCCTTCGGGGCCAGTTTGATGAGTCTTTAACTGCATTCCCAAAATGGTGGAAGCATAGTTTTTAACCTCTTCCATGCTTCTGGCTAATTTAACGCCGCCGCCTTTGCCGCGACCACCTGCATGAATTTGCGCCTTCACAACCCAGACTGGGCCGCCAAGCTTCTCAGCAGCTTTTAATGCCTCATCGACACTAAACGCTGGAATACCATTGGGCACAGGGACATTAAATTGGCGCAGAATTTCCTTGCCTTGGTACTCATGAATTTTCATAACAGCTCCTGGAAATGATTAGTTTTCAACGCCAGCGTGAAAGCTATTTTCACTGATGAAGTACTACGGGCTATTGACCCAAATCAAGGCAAAAAGGGGCTTAAAACGCCTGCAAAAGACCCATAAGTCTAACATTTTCAGGTCTTAATTCGGCTAAACGGAGGGTTCCCGTCCCCCAATCACCTTAGCCACCAGCTCGGGGCTAAATCCCTTTGAAATCAGGAAGCGGTACTGCCGCGCCCGCTCCTTTTGTTCCGTCGGAATTTGACCAAATTTACGAGTCCACAAGGCCTTAGCGCGATCGTATTCAGACTCTTTAAGCTCGCCCGTTAATTGGCTAATGAGACCCGTTTTAATCCCAGCTCTTTCTAGCTCATCGGCCACACGACGAACACCGTAGCGCTCACTACGACGACGAACCAGGGCTTGGGCAAAACGCTCGTCGCTGAGCCAAGCCCTTGCTTCAAAATCATTCAAAACAGCCTCAATCTGTTCCTCAATATCAACGGCAAGTTCCTCTTCATCACGACGGACCAGTTGCAGTAATTTACTGGCCAACTCTTTGCGACTATATTCACGCCGCGATAAAAGACGCAAAGCCCGAGCTTTGAGACTCGGGCTTTGTTTAGATGACTTACTTGAACTCTGCATTAAGCGTCCGCAGATTCCATCTCCTCATCATCAAGTGTTTCGCTAATCAAGGTTCCGCCGCTTTTTACACCTAACTTCTCACGGATCTTCGCCTCAATCTCTTTAGCCATCTCAGGGTTTTCTTTCAAAAACTCACGGGCATTATCTTTGCCTTGCCCAATGCGCTCACCGTTATAGCTATACCAAGCACCCGACTTCTCGACGATATCGGCTTCTACACCCATATCAATGATTTCACCCTCACGTGAAATTCCTTGGCCGTACATGATGTCAAAGATGGCCTCGCGGAAGGGTGGCGATACCTTATTCTTCACCACCTTCACACGCGTTTCATTACCAATCACATCATCGCCCTTCTTAATGCTGCCAATACGACGAATATCCAATCGCATCGAGGCATAGAACTTCAGGGCATTACCGCCGGTTGTTGTTTCTGGCGAACCAAACATCACACCAATCTTCATACGTATCTGATTAATGAAGATCACCATCGAGTTGGTACGCTTAATGGTTCCTGTTAATTTGCGCAATGCTTGACTCATCAAGCGGGCTTGTAAGCCTGGCAGAGAATCGCCCATGTCACCCTCGATCTCTGCCTTGGGGACCAAGGCGGCAACGGAGTCAATCACGATGAGATCAATTGAGCCAGAGCGTACCAAAGCATCTGCAATTTCGAGAGCCTGCTCACCCGTGTCTGGTTGCGAGATCAATAAATTATTCACATCGACACCCAATTTGGATGCGTATTGCACATCAAGTGCATGTTCTGCATCGATAAATGCACAGGTGCCACCTAATTTTTGCATTTCAGCAACAGCATGCAAAGTAAGGGTTGTTTTGCCTGAGGATTCTGGGCCATAAATTTCGATGACGCGGCCGCGCGCCAAACCACCAACACCCAAGGCAATATCCAAACCAAGAGAGCCACTTGAAACAACTTGGATATCTTGATTGATCTCTGCATCACCCAGACGCATGATCGAGCCCTTGCCGAACTGTTTTTCAATTTGCGCTAAGGCAGCCGTTAGTGCTTTTTGCTTCTCTCCGCTCATTCCAGCGAACTCTGATGAGGCTGATTTTTTCTTGTCGTCCATGGCTGTCCTTTTCTATTCTGTACGGTGTTTTCTGCTATTTAATTCACTAAGTTGATACTGTGTGCTCACTGTATATAAAAACAGTATTCTTTGCAAGCCCCTGATTGATATTTCATTCTCAGAATATCTATAAGTATTTGTAAGTAAGTACCTATAAACATATAAGTAATTGATTTATATAGTTATTTATTAATTTTCTTGGCTAAAATATAAAAGAATCGGCATGGCGAGAGCCCAAACGACAGCAAGATAAACAAGCCCAAAAACTTGCATATCTGGGCTTAGCCATTGCGCCGCTCCTAAGCGCACACCTGCCTCATAGCAAAGAGGTCCAGCAATAGCTCCTAAGACTGCGCCCAAGACATATTTACCCTTTAACCAAGACATCGACTCGCGAAGAGTAGTCGCGAAGATAAGCCACAATGCCCACATCCAAACTGGTGATACGGCCGACAACGGAACGGGGGATTCAAACCGAATCCACCCCAATTGCAGCAATAGCGTATCAACTACGAGGCCATAGATGAAGGCCTTGAGGAGTAATTGATAATCCGATCTGGCATTGTCACGCAGCCAAAGATAAATACCGATGCAAATGACAGAGATACCGATCGCAATCCAAATCTGCTGATGAGCCGCTCCCAAAATACAGGCAAACCAACCGATCTGAAATAAAACAAAATTCCAGATCTTGCGCCACACGTCCCTAGAAGAAAACAAAGTCACCAATACAGTCCTTAGCGTTTATAAAAAGCCAAGGTCACCTCACCAAGATAAATCCCAAACTTGCTCATTTGAGCCTTATTGAGCATTACTTTGTCGTCCATCAAATACATCCAGTCATTGAACTGCACATGATATGTAGTGCCATCCACTGGGAGTGCCAGTGTGTATCTCCAATTCAGAGCATTACCAGCCATCTCTCCAACAGCTTCCCCAATGACATCACTCGCTGTACCAGAATATCGTCCAGGAGACTGCTCAATCAAGGTCCAAATCCGTTTTTGCTTTGTGCCATCGGAATAGGTGAAGTCCTCATCTAATACACCAACACGCTTACCATCTTTGGTTTCCCACTTCGCTTTAATCACTACCTTAAAGCGCTTTACCACCTCACCACTGCGGTTGGTAAAGATACCGTAGGCATCAATATCGCCATTAAAGTAAGTAGCCAAATCGAGCTTTGGCACTTCTTTGCTATACAGCTGCACTGTTGGGCTAGAGCACGATGTCAGGCCCAAAACCAGTATGGAAGCGATAAGAATGCGTTTAAGACAATGCAGTCTATTCATCATAATCAGTACCTAATAAAGTAAAAAATCTTTTAGGGATTGGGGCAATTTGCCGCGATTAAAGCAGGTGGGCAGCGGCTCGCGATTAAAGCGGTGCGTAATTTAGGTGCGCTCGTGCGCTCATCCAACCAAATTCCAAAGAAGGCTTTAGCAAAAGCATCACCCGGTATCTCACCAACTAATTTGCCATTGTGCAAAAACATCGTTCCTTTGTCAGGCAAATGGACGCCAATCAAGGTATCGCCTGAAGCAATGTCTGGAAATATTTTTTCTAGGCTTTGTAACCAAACCCCCCGCTGCTTCTCGGAAACACCTTGACGACTCATCTCATCAATCGTCCGCTTTGCTAAGTCTTGTCCCTTAAACGAGCGTATGTACTGTATCTCCAAGGCAAAGCCATTTTGACCCTTAGGATCAGCAACGTAATAGCGCGCGTCATAAACATCAAAACCCCAGAATGTCAGACGGCCTTGGCCCTGCAGGGTGGCGGTCTCTAAGTAACGATACACCGGTGACTTGGTAGAGCTAGGCGAATTCGACCAGCCCATTGAGCTAAGGCTAATCAAGAAGACTAACAAGAGGGAGGGGCTTAATTTCATGACCCCTAGCATAGAGGAGTTTTGTGACCAGCGCACAAGAGCCCTGCCTACGCCCAAAATGGGCATAAAAAAACCCGCTCCGAAGAGCGGGTTTTAGGTGATTTAGATACCTAAATCAATTGATGCTTAACGTGCAGTTGTATCCATGGTATCACCGCGTAACGTTGGGTAACGAACGTGGTCAACCAATTCCTGAATCTCTTTACGTGGAGCTGGGGTCACCAAGCTCACCAAGATAATCACCGCAAATCCAACTGGTACACCAAAGAGACCAGCGGAGATGGGTAGGATACCCCACCAAAGTTCAATCGGGGTGGTGACATTAAACCAACCACGGAACAATGGATGAGTCATGCTCATGTAATAAATAGCAATACCCAATCCCGCGATCATACCCGCACATGCACCAGCCGCAGTT
>JAIXPN010000056.1 GCA_027486235.1 Burkholderiaceae bacterium | reverse complement strand
ATGGAACGATTAGATTGTGTAGTAGTTGGCGCTGGTGTTGTTGGCTTGGCGATTGCCAGAGAGATGGCTTTGCAGGGCCACGAGACCATTATCTTGGAGCGCGAGGCATCGTTTGGAACGATCAGCAGCGCCAGAAATAGCGAGGTCATCCATGCGGGGATCTATTACCCCAAAGATTCCTTGAAAGCCAAATTCTGCGTAGAGGGTAATCGCCTTTTGTATGAGTATTGCCGCGACCATCAGGTTGGCACTCAACGCTATGGCAAGTTAATCGTTGCCAGTGATCATCAGCAAATCGATGACCTGCAGGGACTTTTTTATAAAGCGCAACTCAATGGCGCGCGCGAGATTAGCATCATTACGGGCAAAGAGGCAAAAGCCCTAGAGCCAGACCTCAGAGTGGAGGCAGCTATTTTGTCGAAGACCTCTGGGATTGTTGATAGCCACGCTTATATGCTTTCTCTCTTGGGCGGATTTGAGGATGCTGGTGGCATGGTTGCCTATTTATCGCCACTCGTTCGTGCAACAGTGATTCCAGGTGGATTTGAACTGGAAGTGGGGGGCGCAGACGCAATGCGCCTACAAACAAAGTATCTAATCAATTGTGCTGGAATGAGTGCCCCTGCTATTGCTAGGAAGATAGAGGGTTTAGCTCCCACCTATATTCCTAATGCCTATTTTGCAAAAGGGAATTACTTCTCCCTCTCGGGTAAGTCACCATTTAAACACCTGATCTATCCCATCCCAGAGCCTGGTGGCTTGGGGGTGCATTTAACTCTCGACATGGCAGGTCAAGCCAAGTTTGGTCCTGATGTTGAGTGGCTCGATATCGATTCAGAGGAGCAAATTAATTATGCCGTTGATCCAAAGCGCGGCGAGCGTTTTTATGAGGCAATCCGTCAATACTGGCCGAATCTAAAAGATGGGACTCTACAAGCGGATTATTCAGGGGTGAGGGCTAAGATTGTGTCGAAGGATCAAGCTGCTGGAGATTTTAGGATTGACGGACCAGAGCAGCATCACATCGAGGGTCTCTATAACCTCTTTGGCTTTGAGTCACCTGCCTTAACCTCAAGCCTGGCGATTGCCAAGCATCTTCAGAAGCTCATGGTTTGATTAGTGGGCTTCGAAGGGATTGAGTAATTCGACCTTGAAACGTTTGAAGTCTTTTGTATTGCGCGTAACAACGATTAGTTTTGAATAGATTGCTGTTGCCGCAATCATGGCGTCTTCATAGACGGTATCGGATTGTCGGTGCATTAATTTGGCCCATATCTTAAACCGTGCTGCATCTAGGGGAAGTACTTGATTAGTGGCAATGATCTGATTGAGCCACAACTCAAGCTCGACAGCTTTCTCTGGATCTTGATCACGAGTTAGCTCAATTCCAGCCTGAATTTCTCCAATCGATACAGCCGAGACAAATAGCTTGGCAGACGGTATTTTTTTGATCCATGCCAAAACAGCACCATGTGGTTTAGGCTTGCGTAGCTCAGAAATGATATTGGTATCGAGTAGGTACATGGAATTAAATTGCAGTTGGTTTTCTGTGGTTTGCAGAACCGCGTTTAGGAAGTCTCAAATCGGTCGAGGCGCTTTGCTTGAGGAGTAGATCTTTGAGAGAGGGTTGGTTTGATTGCGTGATTGCTAACCACTGATCAATCGGTACTAATACAGCGGTTTCTGCCCCGTGCTTCGTAATCACTTGCGGCCCTTGGTTCATGCATTCTTTGAGTAGTTCGCTAAATCGAGCCTTGGCATCCTGTATTGGCCATCGAGTATTCATACAAACTCCTTATTCTGACTAGAATTCTGACTATTTTATCAGTAATGAGGGAATGTGTTGCCATCCACCTATTACACCAACAGAAACAATGCCCGTCTGTCAGAAAAAGACTAAAAAGAAAGGATCTTGGATTACATCCTTATAATCATGCCTTCAATGGAAGCGTGGCAGAGTGGTTGAATGCACCAGTCTTGAAAACTGGCGAGGGTGAAAGCCCTCCGTGAGTTCGAATCTCACCGCTTCCGCCAAATTGCCAGGCTGCAAATGGCCTGGAATAACTCCTTTTTATTTGCCCCCCACATTTTCCCCATTTTCTACCGACACTTGTTGTATTCTGGCCACTCTAGATTTTTGGGTAATCGCAGTTGATTATCATAAGAGCTAAATAATTATTCTTCATATAGGAGGGGTTGGTAATGAAAAAGAAGTTATTGGTTGTATCCATTTTGGCTTTATCCGGTTCAGGCGTGATGGCTCAATCTGCTTTTGATGGGGCGTATGGACAACTTGGCATCGGTTATTCAATTGCTAATCCAAGCACATCCAGCCTTACTCAATCGAATGGTTCTTCCACAGTGAGGGGAAATGTTTCAGATGGTACTGCCAAAGACTTCACGGGCACTGTGACCGTTGGTTACATGGGTGCAGTAAGCAATGGCTTTCTTTTAGGCATTGGTGCTGAATATTCACCATTGGCCGGCTCTTCAACTACAAGCACAGTTACCGGTGGCGGTTTAACCGATACAAATTTCACATACAAAATTCAGAATAGTTACAACATATTTTTATCACCGGCTTTTATTGTTGATAAAGACAAATTGGTATATGGCAAAGTCGGTTATGCAGGTGCTCAAGTGAAATTCGATTACGGTACTGCTAATAGCACCGCTAATTTCACTGGCTATTCATTCGGATTGGGCTACAAGCAAGTTATCAAGGCTGGTTTCTATGGTTTTGTTGAGGGTAATTACTTTAGTTACGGCAGCAAAACAATTAATTTCAGTGATGGAGCTTCATTTATTGCCTCACAAAATACCAGTATCAATTCCTATAACTTCTTAGCAGGTGTGGGCTATAAGTTTTAGAAATATATTCATTTATGGTCATGGTTGATAAGCGATTATCACCATGGCTATTATTTGTTTTTTTTAGTTGCATCAACCACATGCCTAACCACTATCAAGGTTAGATTGACTAGACATTTGTAATCGAAACTATATGCTGTATTTTCAGACCTGGTCTCGACTTCTATAAAATCCTAAAAGTTACAAATTTCAAGATTAAATGGGCGTAAAAGCCTAAAGAGGGATGCCATAACAATGAACAAAATAATTGCGGTTCTACTTGCGGTCTCGCTTATTACGACCGGGTGCGCTAGCACCCCAGCTAATCCAATCCCAATTGCCCAGGTTGGAGATGAAACGAAACCATGTGATGCAATTATTAATGAGATGCAGCAAATGATTACGGCCCAAGATAAAGCTGCGGCCGATCGGGAAAAGCAAATTGGAACCAACGTTGCTTTGGGTATTACGGGAGCAATCTTAATTGTGCCCTGGTTCTTTATGGATTTGGGTGCTACAGCAACAGTTGAACAAAAAGCAGCAGCGGCACGGTATCAACGCTTGCAGCAAATGGCAGTTGACAAAAAGTGCACTGGTGTTCCTGTTATGAAGACAGAGCAAGTTGCAGCGGGTAATTCTGATGGTAAATCAACTGACACAAGCCCATCAGTTGCTTCTGGGCCCTCAGTTGAGGTGCAAAGAACACCTCAAAATGTAAGTGCTCAATCTAGCGCTGCTCCAGTAAGTGCTAATTCAAGTAAGGATAGCTTGCCAAATCCCGCTAAACGACTGGAAGAGCTGAACGACCTATTTAAAAAGGGCTTGATTACTCAAAAGGACTATGACACCAAGAAGGCAGAAATCTTGAAATCCTTGTAATTCGGTGCTTTTTTGTCAATTTAATTGACAAGGATGCTAGGCGCACTGCTCATTAAAGGGTAATGCACTGCCAACCTCGTTTTACTTCAAGAACAATTCCTGAAGATCATTTAGATAGCGCATGCCCAGGGGTGTTGCCTTGAGCCGCATTGGGTCTTCATCCAATAAACCTTTACTGATCGCCTGATCAATGGCTCTAGAGATACGGTGTAAGGGCAAGCCGGTGCGTTCTGTAAATTGGTGGGTTGGTACACCATTGCTTAAGCGCAAACTATTAAGCATGAACTCAAAGGCCAGATCATCGATCTCGATCGTGCGGTTCTCAAGACAAGCGGATTGATCCTCAGCCATTTTGTTCATATACGTTTCTGGATGACGCTCCCGGATTTGTCGCGTAATTCGATTTGGAAAAGAGATCTTCCCATGTGCGCCAGCACCAATACCAATATAGTCCCCAAATTCCCAGTAGTTTAGGTTATGTCTGCAGACCTGTTGCTCTTTGCAGTAAGCGGACACCTCATAACGTTCATAACCCCTCTCTAGCAAGGTGGGTAGGGCAAACTCAAACATGGCATCACTTTCATCCTCGGTGGGTAGAGAAGGAGGATGACTTGCAAAGTAAGTATTGGGCTCCATTGTCAGGTGATAAAGAGATAGGTGCTTGGTGTTAAACGATAAAGCCCGCAATAGATCTGCCTTGGCTTCATCCAAAGTTTGCTCTGGTAAGGCGTACATCAAATCAAGATTGACGCTTGCAAAATAGTCTTGGGCAATCTCAATTGCAGCCTGAGCCTCAGAGGCATTATGAATTCGACCTAAGGCTTTGAGATGCCGATCATTAAAACTCTGAATCCCCAGTGATACGCGATTGACACCGAGTTGGGAAAACTCCTTGAACTTGGCTGCTTCAACCGATCCTGGATTAGCCTCTAAAGTAATTTCAGCATGGGGCTCTAAGGGTAAAAGTGCTCGAACATGTGAGAGGAGTTGATCTAGCCCTGAAGGCGATAAGAGGCTGGGGGTACCGCCACCAATAAAAATAGTATGAACTCGCCGCCCCCAAACATTCGGTAACTCTGTTTGCAAATCAGCAATTAGGGACTGGATGTAGCGCTTCTCATCAAAGCCACCATCTTTCACTTGATGCGAGTTGAAGTCGCAATAGGGGCACTTGCGCTCACACCAAGGAAAATGAATATAGAGTGAGAGCGGCGGTAGTGCCTTCAGTTGGATTGAGGAGTCAAGCATTGCTATTCGTAAAAAAATGAGAACGGCGCAATTGATCCATTAGTTCTCTTAGCGCTTGGCCGCGGTGACTGATTTGATTCTTATGCTCGGGGCTTAGTTCAGCAGCTGTTTTGCCAAGTTGAGGATGGTAAAAATAGGGGTCATAACCAAAGCCATGAGCACCACGGGGCGTATCAATAATTTCACCATCCCAGCGGGTTTCAACAATGAGCGGTTCTGCATCTGTGGCGTTGCGCACGAGCACCAGTGCACAGACATAGTGGGCACGACGATTTTGCTGCCCCTGTAAAGATGCAATGAGTTTTTGATTGTTGTCTTCGTCAGAGCAATGCTCACCAGCAAAACGAGCAGAGCGAACACCTGGTGCACCGCCGAGGGCATCCACACAAATGCCTGAGTCATCAGCCAGAGCGGGAAGAGAACTTCGTTGGCTGGCATGTCTTGCCTTAGCTAGGGCATTTTCCACAAAAGAGTTGTAGGGTTCATCTGCAGCAGGAATATTGAGTGACCCTTGAGCAATCACATCGATCGCAAAGGGTTTCAGTAGATCTGCAAACTCACGTAACTTCCCCGGATTATTTGATGCCAATACCAGACGCTGGCTCATATTAGGCAAGCGCTTTCCTCTGGAGGGCGCTGAGTTCCTGAATGCCATCTTGTGCTAGATTGAGTAGCGCTTCCAGTTCGGCCCGTGAGAATGGCGCTCCTTCTGCTGTACCTTGAACCTCAATGATGCCGCCTTTGCCGGTCATCACCACATTCATATCGGTATCGCAGGCGGAGTCTTCGGCGTAATCCAAATCCAATACTGGGACGCCTTGATAAATACCGACCGAGATGGCTGCAACGCTATCTAGAATAGGATCACTGGTAATCACTTTGTTTTTGAGTAAAAGATTGACGGCATCGCGCGCTGCTACATAAGCGCCAGTAATTGCGGCAGTTCGTGTGCCGCCATCAGCTTGCAAGACATCGCAGTCCAAATGAATGGTGCGCTCACCCAGAGCTTTGAGATCAAAGACGCTACGCATTGCTCGACCAATCAGTCGCTGGATTTCTTGGGTGCGACCACTTTGCTTGCCTCTGGCCGCCTCGCGATCAGAGCGCGTATGGGTTGAGCGGGGCAGCATGCCGTATTCAGCGGTTACCCAACCCTCCCCAGAGCCTTTCTGATGGGGCGGTACTTTCTCCAGCACACTGGCGGTGCATAGGACCTTGGTATCGCCAAACTCAATGAGAACCGAACCCTCGGCATGTTTCGTGAAGGAGCGTGTAATAGTGACTGGACGTAAGTCACGGGGTTTACGTTGGCTGGGTCGTTGGCAGGGTTGATTCATGAGGGGATTACCTTTGCAATTTACAATGCCTACATGATATCGAGCATGACAGGCTACGGCAGCGCTTCCCGCCAAATTCAGTTGGGTACGGGGGGCTTTGCCGATTTACAGGTAGAAATCAGGGCGGTGAACAGCCGTTTTCTGGATTTGAGCTTTCGAATGCCCGATGAGTGTCGTAGCGCTGAAACCGCATTACGTGAACTTCTAAATAAGCACATCAAGCGCGGCAAGATCGAGTTCAGGGCCGCTTGGCGTCTTGCCTATTCTGATTCTGCTGCTGCCAAAACAGGGATTAGTCTCAATCAGACTAAGTTAGACGCTCTACAGGATGTGCAACAGGCTATTCAAAAACAGTTTCCTAATGCTGGGGAACTGCGTATGGCTGATATCTTGCGTTGGCCTGGCGTTATCACCGAATCTGAGACCGCGGAAGATCAATGGCAAGCAGCTACCATAGAGGCGGGGCAGGCAGCCTTGGAGCAATTATTGAAAGCCCGCCAAGCAGAAGGCAAGGCGCTTAGCAATGTGCTCGATTCTATTTTGCAAACCATGCGGGCCATCGTAGCCCGCATTGAGCCACGCATGCCAGAGATCGTGACCCAATATCAAGCAAAGTTAGTGACTCGCCTAGAAGAGGCGCTCGGGGTTCATGCCAAACAAGCACAGATCCCAATCAATGCAGAGTTAATGGAACGTATTCGGCAAGAGGTTGTTCTGTATGCCGTGCGCATTGATGTGGCTGAGGAGTTGGCACGACTAAAGACCCACTTGCAGACTGCTAATGCAGCCCTACAGGAGGGCGGGCCAGTCGGTAAGCGCTTGGATTTTTTGATCCAGGAACTCAATCGTGAAGCCAATACCCTAGGATCAAAATCGGTCAATGAAGATTGCACGAATGCTGCATTGGAACTGAAATTATTGATTGAGCAAATGCGTGAGCAGGTGCAAAATCTTGAGTAAAGCAAACTAATATGAACACCGCAAATCATTCATATCAAGGCAGCATGTTAATGATCGTTGCACCATCGGGTGCAGGTAAATCATCCTTGGTCAATGCTTTGCTGGAGTCTGATCATGGTTTGCAACTTTCTTTATCCTGCACCACTCGCGCGCCGCGCGCTGGGGAGTTGGATGGACGCGATTACTCCTTTATCTCTAAAGAACAGTTTTTAGCCAAGCGGGACTCGGGCGATTTCTTGGAGTGGGCTGAGGTGCATGGTAATTTGTATGGCACATCACGGTCTTGGATTGAAGGACAAATGCAGCGGGGTAGTGATGTGATTCTGGAGATCGATTGGCAGGGCGCACAGCAAATTCGTAAATTAATACCGCAAGCAATCTGGATCTTTATATTCCCACCATCGATTGAGGCCCTTGAGCAACGTCTGCATAAACGCGGACAAGATGATGAGCAAACCATTGCCAAGCGCGTGGCTGCAGCTCATATTGAGCTACAGCATGCCCACGAGGCAGATTTTATTGTCATCAATGAGGTCTTCGCAGACGCCTTGCAGGATTTACAGGCCATTGTGGCTGCAAGCCGCTTGCGCTCAGGCCCCATGATGGCGCGCTACCCAGCCCTGGTTAAGCGTCTTGGGGCGTGATCCCCGCCAATCAGTTATCCTATAGGGGTTGGAGTTTCCTCCTAATCTAAATAAGTGAGTTCAGCATGGCCCGTATTACTGTAGAAGATTGTTTAAAAACCGTACCCAATCGTTTTGAGTTGGTCTTAGCCGCGACCTACCGGGCTCGTCAACTTGTCCAGGGTCACGCAGCACGCGTGGATGCAAAAGATAAGGCAACGGTAGTCGCCTTACGTGAAATTGCTGCTGGTGTAACCGATCGGGATATGTTGACTAAAGTCCCCCTCTAAATTTGGGATCCCGCTGTGGCGTCAACAGTCACCACAACGGGTTTGCTAGACGCAAGTGCGTCTGGCGCGATGCGCACAGATGCATCTAACGCGAGTCACGTTGCTAATCAACATGTGATTGCCTCTTTATTAGAGCAATCGAGCCGTCACCTTTTTGGACCAACTTCACAGCCGTCTTTACCCCCTAAGCAGCAAGTTGTTTCTATCTCAGGCCTTACTGAGAAACTTCATTACCTCAAGCCTGAGGAAATTAATCAAATTAAGCGTGCCTTCCAGTTTGCCGATGCTGCCCACTTAGGTCAGTATCGACATAGTGGTGAGCCATACATTACTCACCCAGTGTCAGTCGCAGAGCTGTGTGCAAGTTGGCGCTTGGATGCGCAGAGCATCATGGCTGCTCTATTGCATGATGTGATCGAGGACTCGGGGTATTCCTATACTGATCTGGTTAACCAATTTGGCGCCAAGGTAGCTGAGTTAGTAGAGGGCTTAACCAAGCTAGATAAGTTGGAGTTTCAGAGTCATGCGGAGGCGCAAGCAGAGAGCTTTCGGAAGATGTTCATGGCGATGGCCCGTGATGTGCGCGTGATCTTGGTGAAGCTTGCCGACCGTACCCACAATATGCACACCTTAGATGCCGTTCCTGCAGAGAAGAGGCGGCGTGTTGCGCTAGAAACCATGGAGATCTATGCGCCGATCGCGCATCGTTTGGGTCTGAACTTGATTTACCGTGATCTGCAAGATGTAAGCTTCAAGCATTCGATGCCCATGCGCTTTCGGGTGATCGAGAACGCCGTTAAGAAAGCCCGTGGCAATCGCCGCGAGATGGTCGATAAGATTTTAGATACGGTGCGCATGCACTTTGCCAAAGCTGCTATCGACGTTGATTTACAGGGAAGAGAGAAAACCCTCTTTAGTATTTATAACAAGATGCAGTCCAAGCATTTGAGCTTTTCTCAAGTCTTGGATGTTTATGCCTTCCGCGTCACGGTTCACACAGTCGATGAGTGCTACCGCGCTTTAGGGGTATTGCATTCTCTCTATAAGCCGATGCCAGGCAAATTTAAAGATTACATTGCAATCCCTAAGCTCAATGGCTATCAGTCCTTGCATACGACCTTAGTTGGTCCATCGGGAGTACCAGTTGAATTCCAAATCCGCACTGCAGATATGCATGCGGTAGCCGAGTCCGGGGTTGCAGCCCACTGGGCTTACAAAGAGGGCTCGCCAGAACTCAGCGAGGTGCAAAACCGCGCACACCAATGGCTGCAATCATTGGTTGATATCCAAGATAACAGTGGTGATTCACAAGAGTTCTTGGAGCATGTCAAGATTGATTTGTTCCCCGACGCCGTTTATGTATTCACACCCAAGGGCCAAATTCGGGCATTACCTCGCGGTGCGACCGCTCTTGATTTTGCCTATTCCATTCATAGCGATCTCGGCAATACCTGTGTAGCGGTCAAGATCAATAATTTGCAATTGCCACTTCGAACTGAACTCAAGAATGGCGATATTGTGGAGGTGATTAACTCGACCTCATCACAACCCAATCCTGGTTGGTTGGAGTTCGTGCGCACAGGTAAGGCTAGAGCAGCGATTCGTCATGCATTAAAAACCAAGCAGTATGCCGAGGCTTTGCAACTGGGCGAGAGATTGTTGGCGAGTGCATTACGTCAGCAGGGAGTAGATGCAGGTCTCTTAGTGCCCGAGCTTTGGGAGAAACTTTTGCACTGGACTGGCGATAAAACGCGCGAGGAAGTGTGTGTCAATATTGTGCTCGGTCGCCGGACCGCTCAAGAGCTTGCCACTCGCCTCAAGATTTTGATTGGCGAAGAGGGCGGCATTGAGCAGATGCGCTCAGGCTCTGGAGATTGGGGCACAGTCGATCATGAGCCTCAGGGGCAAGCTATTGTGGTCGACGGTCGCGAAGGCATGTCGGTTAGCTTCCAGAGCTGCTGCCACCCAATTCCTGGTGATGACATTATTGGTTACTTAGGTAAGGGCGAAGGTCTGCAAATTCATACACAGGATTGCAAAGTTGCATTTAGGATGCTCGCCAAGGATAGTGATAAATGGGTTGGCGTGCAGTGGAGTAAGGACACAAATCGGGAATTTGATGTAGCCATTACTGTAGACACCAAGCAAGGTAAGGGCGTCTTAGCCCGAGTTGCTAGTAGCATCACCTCGGCCGATTCGAACATCTTAAATGTCTCGATGGACGACAAATACAAAGAAGATTCGGTCACGATGCGCTTTACGATCCAGGTATTTAATCGCTTGCATCTCTCGCGCGTCTTAAGAGGTCTGCGCGCTAACTCGGATGTCTTTAGGGTGATTCGTAATAAGAGTGCCTAATTAGGGCTACGTGTCTTCGTAGCTCACAGAAAGAATATCAATTTCTTTGGGACCGGATGGTGTTTGTATTCTGACCGTATCTCCCACTTTTGCCTTGATCAATGCCTTCGCAATCGGCGATACCCAGCTGACATAGCCACGTTCAAGATCGACCTCATCGACCCCAACAATCCGAATGGTGGTTTCATTACCCTCTGAATCGCTGTATTGCACCGTAGCCCCAAAAAAGATTTGATCAGGGTCACCCCCATGGGCAATTCGTTCAGAGTTGTTGACCACAACCGCATTTTCGAGGCGTTGGTTTAAGAAGCGAATGCGCCGGTCAATCTCCCGTAAACGCTTCTTGCCATAGATGTAATCCCCGTTTTCGGAGCGATCACCATTGGACGCAGCCCAATGAACCACCTGCACAATCTTAGGCCGTTCCTTGTCTAAAAGGTGCAAAAGCTCGGTTTTGAGAGCTTCATGACCAATGGGTGTGATGTAGTTCTTGCTATCCATGGCATAATTCTGCCTCATGCGGCTGTAGCTCAGTTGGATAGAGTACTTGGCTACGAACCAAGGGGTCGTGGGTTCGAATCCTGCCAGCCGCGCCATAT
>JAIXPN010000042.1 GCA_027486235.1 Burkholderiaceae bacterium | reverse complement strand
CCATCGGTATAGCAGGTCTGCCAATCCCTGCCGCAATCCGATCAGTTGCTCAGTGGAGAATTCCATAATTTGGCCTACCCAGCCCGATTCGAACGTGCGACCTTGGCTTTAGAAGAATTCGTGGCTGAGTGGTACTAAAAGCAGGATAGATCAGTGACCTTTAGACATCATCACACCACCACCAATCCCTTCCAGCTTGCCTTGGCGTAAAGTTAGGGTCAGTTTGATTTAAAGCCTCATTTTTTGGCTCTTTTGCCTGGATTGACTTAATTGCGTCTCCTCCTGATAACAGCTTAGAAGACTCCAGCGTGGACTCTAGGGTTGCTTTAATTTTCTTCAGGGAATCATGCATAGCTTGCTTCTGCTGTTTAGGTAATAAACTTGCCTGCGTGTAGTACGAGTATTTTACTTTTGATTTAGCCTGCCCAGCAAAATTCGCAACATTGGGTACGCTTAAACCAATTAAGAAATTTTCGCTTTTCAACACCATTCCAGCATAATAGTTCCATACAGAAAAATTGGGGGCTTGCGTGACACACTCATTTATCCTTGCTTTCGCTACTGTGATCGCTACGACTTTTACAGCAGCCTGGGCTCAGAGCCCGGCGAAAGCAGGAAGTGAGGTTCTATCCCATGACAAAACAACCCTTGTAACCATTGCCGACGCTCGCAGTGGCATCGCTCAATGGGTTGACCTTGGTGAACCTGGCGATTCGCCCGGTGATATTTTTGTGTTTGACCAACCTTTGTTAAACAGCAATCACGTGCCAATTGGTAAGAATAGCGGTTTCTGTATTCGCACGCTGCCTGGTAAATTTAGCGAATGCCAATGGACGCTGACCTTAGCAGATGGCACTATCACCGTTGCGGGCCGGGAGTCCGATGCTGGAGCCTCGATGGTCCCAGTCATTGGTGGCTCAGGTAGATATCTATTGGTCCGTGGTGTGATGACGACCACCCCAAACTTAGACAAAACTTTTACCCAGATTCTCACGCTTTACTGTTTTAGGCAGGATAGAACGACTGGAGCGTGTCAATGACTTTTGATACTAGAGGGAATCCACCAGGCCATCAAGAATTCTTATCCTACCTCTAGACTACTAATGGCAATTTCACCGCAAACTTAGGGCCGTTAGAAAAGTCATTTGGCGTATTTGATTAACTCAATGTAATCCTCTTCAAAAACCTCGCCGACCTCTTTATAAATCAACTTATTTTTAGCATCAATAATCAGCAGCACCGGAACCCCACGAATTTTCCCGATAGTTTGTTTCAGTTCTGGTGTCATCATTACCGCTGGAAAACTATAGTGATTTTGCCGCATATATTCTTTGGCAATAGCTGGTGTTTTATCAATGGAAATAGTCACAATATTCATTGATCCAGGTGGTATGCGCTTAGAGAAGCTCTCAAGATAATTGTTTTGGCGCTTACAAAATGGGCACCACGATGCCCATACTTGAATCAGTGTGTTTTTTGTATTGTTTTTGGGGATTTCAAAATAGGCGCCGTCTAAAGTTTGGACCCTCTCCAATGGCAATGTTTGGCCAATCTCAAGTGCTGTTGCAATACCTGGCAAAAGGATGCTACATGTAAAAATAAATGCGGCAATAAGGAGTTTGATTGGCTTTAGCATTGAGTAAATTAAGTTTGGCCTGCCCAGCACGATTCGAACGTGCGACCTACGCCTTAGAAGCTGGAAAAATGAGCTAGAACAATAACTTAAACAATAGCATAAGCCTGGCTAGATCTGGTGTTCAGTACGCACCGAGAACCTTGGGGTCGAGTGGAATGCCGTGGAGTCGGGATGGTATTGGCAGGCGGTCAGATATCTAATTTGTCGGGTAAACCGACATTCTCAATCGCCCTTTTAAATGACGATTGGGTGACGGCCGGCGACCCAAAGCAGACACACAAAGAAAAACCACCCGAAGGTGGTTTAGGTGTTTCTTGGTGGCCCGAGGCGGAATTGACTAGGGCCGAGGACGCATTATCTTAAAATAAATCAAGCAGAGATTGCCTTGATCTTTTTAGTTGCCGCCTTTTTTGTAGGTGCATATTGATCGTGAAATGAGCTCAATGTGCTTTCAATGGTTTTCTCAAAATTTACATAAACATCTTTTGATGCCGCGTATGCCTGATCAAAGCTTTGCAAGCTGGCATCAAGCGTGTGCTCAAACATAGAAATAACTGGTCCTGCACCAACCGGAGCCGAAGAGGTGATTTCTTTGGCTAATTGCTTAAGCTCAGCCTGCGAGTCATCAATAGATGATTCAATCATCCTCACTAGTTCCTTATTGCTCTTGCTAATGATTTTAGAAACCTTACTCTGCATTGCTGATACTCCAGAGATAACTTCTTGCGCTTCTTCAGTTTTGAAGATGTCTAGTGCCTCTTTGGGATCTTTTAGTGCAAGTATATGGGCTGCTTTAGCTTGGGCAGTTGCCAGCACTTCTCTGGTTACATCTAAGTGAATTTCAGTCATTGCCATGGCATTTTCAATTGCCAACTGCGCTATCGCATGTGCTGATTCAATTGCTTTTGATTGTGTTGCAACCATTTTTTCAGTTTGATTCATGGTGATTCTCTCTAAGGTTTGTATTGGTAAAAATGAAAAATAATATTGCATTGCAGCATGCTAATTTGGATTTATGAAATTTTTATGACAGGAAAAAATATCTATTTCATTGGCGCCCCAACCTCAACCGATGCCTTACTTGAAGACGAGGCATCACCCTCGGTAGATGAATTCTTTTGATCTTCAGTAGGCTTGCTTCAACCGCTAATCTTTCGTTTTGCCCAATCGGCGCTGGCAGTGATGTCTTCGCCAAAGCCTGCTACCGTATTACAAGCCGTTAACATAGCCAAGAGGCCTGCAAAAAATATTGCCTTAATCATTGGCATAGCTCTCAAGACCCTCATCTTTTTCTGTCAGTGCCTCTTCGATTAAATCCTTGCGGCTTCTCTGTTGGAGATAGTCAAAAATCAAGCGTTTTAACTTGGGTCTTGTCAACGGCTCCTGGTTGTTTGCCTGGAGCTCTAAATGGTCAGCATCGAGCATTTGGTTTCCTCCAATGAATAATTTGGTCAGTAAATTATCAAAAAATGGTTACAAAGTATTAACCCCGATCAGAGTGGGGAATTTTTTGTATTCAGCCCTGTAGATATTGTCAAAAAAGGTGATTTCAACCCCCCTTGAAATCCTAAATTTGCGCCCTTAAATAAAAATTACCTGGGCGCCTTCGGGGCCTGGGGATTATCAACTTGCTTAAATTTAAGGAGAAAACGATGTCTTATCCATTTGGTAGAAATGTATTACTCAGCTCTGTAGGTTTTGATCGCCTGATTAATGCGATGGAGGAAATGAGCTCCGGGGAAGCCGTGAATAAAGCCCAAAGCTATCCCCCCTACAACATCATTAAAAAGAACGAGCGCGACTATGCGATTGAGATTGCTGTAGCCGGCTTTAAAAATGATGAGATTGACATTACCGCTGAAGGTAACAAACTGACCGTTACCGGCAAGGTCAAAACCGAGCAGGTAGGCGAATATCTGCATAAAGGCATTGCCAACCGGGACTTTAGCCACGACTTTACCTTGGCTGAAACGGTGATTGTGCGCTCTGCTGATGTCGAGCATGGCTTACTCATTATCAAATTAGAGAATGTCATTCCAGAAGAAAAGCTACCACGCAAGATTTTGATTGGTGGTAGCTCCAAACTGGTTATAGAGCAAGTCCCAGAAGCCGCTTAATAAAATAGGTTGGCCGGCTTAGTGCTTGGCCAACCAATCTTTTAAGAATTTCCATTATGTGGATACGCATTCATCACGGAATCATTGCCAAGAGGCAGCCAAATGACGCATTTGAGGTGGAATTTACACCCCTGGTTGCGAATGACTACTTCGCTCAAATTCTGGACTCCGGCTTTATTGAAATTACCAAATCTAATGACCAGAAAGCTTTTTTATCTACCGAGAAATTTGCTCAGCTTATTGAGGCTAAAGAGCTTGTTGTCATTCAACGTTAATCGCAATACTCAACTAAAAAGGAAAAAGAAGTATGAATCCAATCAAACTGCAGTATTCCTTGCAAGACTGCGTCCAGTCTCTACAAAAAGCAAATGTAGGCAAATTTCCAAAGCATAGTCTTTCTGATTGTCTAAAATCGATCAAGTTTCAGAAAAAACCAAAGATATAGCTAATTTCTGATATTTACAGCAATACATAATCAACTTTTTTAAAATTAAAACTCATTAGATTTTAAAAATATTGCAATCACTACACCACTTTTACCTTGGCAATAATGCCAGGTGGATTACTGAAAAAAAGGAATCCATTTAATCAATGGATAGGAGGCTAAACAGGCTTGAGCCTCTCTTTCTAATGAGTGACAATACCAATCGTCTCTTTTACATTGTCCCTGTTTCGATATGTAAATGTTGTAAGAGCTGTAATTCACTTGGCATGCTGGAGGGTTATCGACAAGATTACCTACTTCCATTATTGTAATCTGCGAGAACCACGCACAATATGATTGAGGATTAGGCTGAAAGTATTGAGGGTTGCCAGTGATTCTGCCCTCACTTGACATACATTCATTGTAAATGTTGTCTAGGCTTTGCGCAGAAGCTAATCCAGCAAAGGAAGAGTAATAAAGTATTACTGCTGAAAGGTAAAGTTTTTTCACAATCATCTTCTCCTTGAGGTTTTGGGATAGCGTAATAAATCTAACGCAATAAAATGCCGGGTGAGCTAGGAACGCCTCCTGGAATATTATTTATGTTTACATGCCAGAATATTATTCTATGTCTGCGTTTATGGATTTATAGACAGTCTGATTTTAACAACCCATCTCTTGCTGAGCGCCAGGGGGAAGAGCCCATGGCGGGCTATCACAAATGCTGCCAGGGATGGAAGGAGGCGCATAGTCGGGTAACCCACAGACAAGGAACCCAATATTATTTTGAATATAGTCGATGCAGATGTTTGCATTTACTAATGATGAAAATTGATAACCACCTTGACTACCACCATAACCATACAGATTTTTTAGACATGATGCCTCAAGTGTAGTGCCTACCCATCGTATATTGATACATTGATTGACCAGGCTTGGAGGTATGGGCTGGGCATTTGCTAAAGTAATTAAACCAACCAAAAGTGCTGCTCCAATTAGTTTCTTGCTCATAAAACTCTATTCTCTATAAAAGTTTTTTTAAAAAATTATGGCCGAGGAGCCTGCGTTGGTCGACTTATGTTGTTAACGCATTGCATCATTTCATTAAAACATTCGGGATTTTGCTGAGGCATAGATTGAGGATTTGCGTAAAAATTTTGCATGCAACTGTAGTAAAGCTGACTGCGCGATGGAAGGCACACTTGCAAAGCTCGGTCTTGTTGATCGGCTAAAGTCCAATTGACTTGATAGCCAGTTACAGTACAGCTCTGCCAATCAGGGTTATTAGAGGTAATTTTTTCCGCAAGACAACTTCCGCCACCAGACTCCAATACGCATTTTCCTACTGCTTCATCTGATTTACTTTGACAAATATATTGAATGTTTGATTGGTTAGAGCACATTTTATAGTTTGACTGACATACTTCCAATTGTGCAGGCGTTTCGTTTGCTAAAAAAAATAGAAAGGCCGCCAAGCAGCTTTTTAATAAAAGATTAAAGTTTTGTATAAAGGAAGCTGAAATAATTTTCATAATTAATTTCACTAAAGTTGGAGATTAAATGTAATTTATTCTATTTGTCAAAGTATTACCAAAAAAGTTAACCTAAATTCATACAAATTAGTCTTAAATAACTATGTCAGATTCAATAGAAAATTATCTGAATCAAGTGATCGGTTTTAGATTGATAGTCTTAAGTTTTAAAATTTGGAGTACATCTCATTTAGCTGCCGCTCACAAGTTACAGTCAGCCCAGGTTTAATTGCAGCAATACCTACAACCATAACTGAAAAACTCATATTCTCAAGAGCAGCATTAACACATCGATCTACAGCAGCCTGAAAAATTGATAAAGCTGACGGCATCCTTTCAATAGCATAGACATGGCAATAATTTTTAGCGGTTACTTGCTGATGGGAATGTAACCCATATGTAGAAAAAGGCATCGCTGGCTCTACACCTGTCGTAGTTGATGCCATACATTCATCAAAGTATTGATCATATTCTTGCTGCCATAAATATTCTGCAGCATTTTGTGCTTGCGTAGTATTTGCACCAAGAAACAATAGCAGAGCGAAAACAAAACTTAATTTATTCAAAGTAGATCCCATAGAATCCTTGCGTTCGATTTAATTGAATACCTTCTGTTTGCTAATTGTTTAATAGTAAATTCCTTTATGAACCATCACACTTTGACATACAGTTTGGAAAAAACTGTGCCTCTATATTTTGTTGCTCGATTGCGCATTTATTTTGGGCCATGATTGTTTCGGCCTGACAGATGGCAACTGAATCTGGATTACACAAGCTTTCATTAGCAACAACGCCCTCACACATACCAGAAGTACTTTGCATCATTTGCTGAAACTCTGCATAACATTTTGCAGAGCAAATTTGTTGATTTAATGGCTGTGCAACAATATTTGTAGAAAAAAACAATGTAAAGTAAATGCACCAAAGTTTATTCATTTAATAGAATCTCCTTAGAAGCTAACCGTTACAAAGATCGTAACACCATCTAACGCAGCAATATTCCTGGCGACGTTGGGATACTTCCAGGTATCTTGTTTAGGCTAAGTAACTGCGAAATAATTCGAATGACCATGGGTGAGTAGCCATTACTCTCTGACGGAATACTATATACGTCTCCGTCAAGATTTTTAATACTCGCAAAACTTTTACCGGCAGGATCGTTTTTACCTACAACGAGCAAGGCATATTGATTATTCTCCCCCACTTTTCTGGGTCGAGTTGTCTCCGATGGCGGCAAAGTCACCATAAAGGGTTTTGCTTGGTTTTGGGCGGCGACAACTTGGCCTAGAAACTCAAAGACGCTATGAGTTGACCGCACTGTGACAATCAACTCAGATTTATTACTCTTACCTTTAAGTGTTGGAGTGTTCGATTTGCAAAATATGTCCTGACTAAATTCTTCTTTAACAAAGTTGGCAAATTTGTTTTCATCTACGCACAGCTTATATTGAGGCTGAGGATGAAATTGACCATACATGCCTCCACCCCCAAAACCACCCATACCACCGTAGGGAGATCCCATACCCCCATATGGCGAACCCACACCAGGAAAAGAAGGGTTGTAACCACCACCCGGAATTGGATTATTTGGCATGCGGCCATCTGGCAACCTACCACTAGGAGATGCTGGAGGTTTAATGGGCTCCTCTTGAACTCGATCTACCGTTAAGCCATAGCTGAGTAATTTATATAACTCAGCATTAAATTGAGGATATTCTGGAAGCAACGGATTGTTTATGTATTTAACTGATTTACCATCTGCTTGCTTGATTTCGATTGCTGCAATTACCAAGCTGAACATGACTTCTCTAGGCAAGTTATCAGATATAAAGAACTTGGCAGTCTCAATCGGAATTGGAGACAAAAATCCTCTTAAGAAAGTAGCATTATCTAAAGACGATTGAGAAAAGTTAAAGCTATTGCCAAAAGACAAACTAAGGCTTGGGCTGATAGAAGTAATCCCAGCAGGACCGCCAGCAAGGCCACCTATAAAGCCACTCATCGAACCGCTAAGGGATGGGCTGGTAGTTATATTTCCAGAACCATTTATACTGGGTATATCTAAGAAACTCAGTGGGCGTTCATTTGAGGCGCGAATAATGTTGATCAAAATCCCATTGAGCTGATACTGCTCCAAGATGTTGGCGTAATTAGCAGACATCCCTGTGAAATCTGGAGTGACAGGAGTTGTACAGCTAGTTAATATTCCAATAGCAGAAGAACAAAGCAAAAATCGTCTGTATTTACGAGTATAGTTTTTCAGCATATTAAGGTCGATTGATTGACTTATTAATTACTATATAGCATCTGCGCACAAGATTGGTAGGTTTGGCCAGGTGGTGGATTAAGCGTGGACCCTGGTCCTTGAGTATTAAATCTAGTGATGTAACTTCCACAAGCCTGGTATTGATTAGCGCGATTTGCTAAGGCCACAATGCTATTCCAGTTTTTAATTACTTGATTACAAAAACTAAACGAATAGTTTAATGGGCTTTGTTGGCAAGACTGCGCTTCTTGTAACATTTGTTGAGTACCCGGTGTCATCATAACCCCACTCGGAGAACTAATAGCCGGCAATTGCGGTTGAGTAGCCCCTTGCTGACTTGCTACATAGCTATTCCATTCGTTAATAACTTTCACGCAAGCGCTAAATTGATTTGGCCAGGTATTACTTGCGCACTCTTGAGCAATTTGTAATAACCCGTAAGCTTGATCACTTATCCTGATACCAGCCGATGAGCTCATAGCAGGCAATCCTTGAGCATTGATTGGTCCAGCCCAGCTAAAGCAAAATATTCCGAGGCATAGAGAAGTTAAGAATTTTTGAATAAAGTTATTCATTTTCATTACTTTCATTTTTTAAAAGAGTTAAAGCGACTTGGAAATATACAAGGTGTATTTCGATCCGCTAACCAAAGAATCATTTTGTAAACACAAAAGTAATTTAACACCACACCAAGGCTAATGCCAATGAGCCAATCTAAGGATGTTGCTAAATTATCAACTATCACCATATCAAAGAAGTAATACACGATAGGTGCAAAGCATAACCAAGAAGTAATCAGCCCTGGGTTATAAATAGTCTTACCCTTAATATTAAAAATGAAGGTATGAGCAACGATATTTCCTATTGATACCATCATGGTTGCAAATGCCAACCAAATAGCTTGTTGCCAAAATAAGGCTGCCAACACATAACTACCCCAGCCAAAAAAGACATTGACGATCATGCCGCTATTGGCATTAAGTGGATAACGATCAGGAATATCACTACTAAACAGTGCTGTGTTGAGCATTCCTGGAAAATATCCTGGGTAGCGCCACTCTTCTATCTGGTGCAAAAACAAAGATCCAAGGCTTAACCAAAGGAGTAAGGTCATTCCTGATGGCTGGGTAATATAAAGAGCTCCAGCCAACACAATTGTCAGAACAATTG
Source organism: Burkholderiaceae bacterium (assembly GCA_027486235.1). GTDB lineage: Bacteria > Pseudomonadota > Gammaproteobacteria > Burkholderiales > Burkholderiaceae > Polynucleobacter > Polynucleobacter hoetzingerianus. Next base: position 3,735 of record JAIXPN010000042.1, on the reverse strand, counting down.
CTAGATCAAACCAGTGGTAGCGAAGATAGTTCATCAGCTTATTGATTGAAGTTAGGATTTTGAGTGCACCAATAAGTAAAAGTGGAAATTTGCGCACCCCATAATCGTTCATTTTCAGCAGCAGTTTGCATGGTATTTTTCATATATTGATTACGATTAAAAGCGAGACAATTATTAATAGCTTGCTGTTCTGGAGTGATTGTTGGATTCTCATTAGCCTATTGACGCATTATATTAATCATCCAAGGAGGAGGCTCGGGCTGAGCTTGAACTACTCCACTGTATGAAATATTTAAAAGAATTGCCATCACAAGATATAGTTTTTTCATAGCCCTTGATTTACTCCTTAGTCATTTCTAGTATTTTGGTCTGCAAGCTACCAATAGTTATATTCCTTGGCCATAATAGTCTGGACTACCGATTCGGCTTGTTCCTGGCAATACTCAATAGGAGTATCCATAGCATTAAACACAAACCTTGGTTGCTTGTATTCACCTTGATCCATACAGCGATTAACATTCTCTTCATAGATCTGTTCTATTTCCTGTGGAGACAAATATTGCTGAGATTGAGCCACTCCATCACATGAAATATTCAAAAGAATTGCCATCACAAGATATAGCTTTTTATTGTCCATTATTCACTCCTTAGAAATTTTTAGTATCTGAGTCTACAAACTATTTTGCTAATTCATACCAGTGGTAGCGAAGATAGTTCAAATTCTAATAGCCCTCAGTTTTCCTATACTGGTTGCTAATACAGCTTAAGGCTCTCTGAACAATTGACTGGCAAAGATTGGTAACTACATTTTGGCAACCTTGTGCCTCGAACTGTCTTTCGATTTCTATATAGCAACCAGAAGACATAGCATCCATCAATGGGAGCCCTATTTCAAAGGAACAATTGGGGGAGGATCCTGATGACTCGCACTGGTTATATGCTTCAATCCTAATAACATCTGTTAGAGATGCAGCCTGAACTGGGCCAATATAAGAAGCAATAAGAAAAACGATCAATCCGAGATTTTTTTATTCTTAATTTAATTAGCTCTCGATTTTTATAATTAATAAGTTTACACACCATAGGTTTTAAAAGCTTGGACTCTTTGCTTTATATAATCACATGAAGTTGGATTGCAAGTTGTTTTCCGAGTCTCGTATAAATTTACGTTATAAAGTCAGATTGGAAACGATTCTGTCAAATAAATTCCCACCTCCCTTATTCACTCTACAAGCTTAATAATATCATCAAAACAATCGAAATATTTACTTTAGCGTAATCGATTTTTCATCCGTGATTCGAAAATCGGATTGGGCGGATTTCCTGCAAATGCATTAGCGTTAACCTTGCCTTGCCACCTAAACACGTCTGGACAATTCAGTGTTTCAAAATATTCACGATTTATTGCAACACATTGTGGTTGGCCCTGGTTTGCCCAACCATGTTGACAATCCAAAAAGTCACCAAACATGCTCATACATGCTTGGTATCCAGGCACCACCGGTGGCGGAAGAAATGGATTAAAATTTGCAATCAGGCCTTGAGCAGAGACGCCGCTACATAAGCTCAAAAAAACTATTATTGAAGCTATTCTTTTCATAACGAATTCCTCATCAATACCTTTCTAGTTCCAAAAAATTAGTTTTAAAGTCAATTGTTTGTTAGATAATGCTTTTATTCATAGTCCCTTAACTAAAATTTTCACAGTTTTAGCATCACTCTGATTTAATAAAACTAATAGATTGGCATTTCGCGCCGACACAACTTTTGCGCCCTCAACGAATACCTCGTAGCCATTTTTAAATCTTTCAGAGGGAAGGATAATTTCAGTGCGTGCATTGATATCAAGCCGCTGACCGGATGGACTATTTGTAGAGTAGCTCAACTGAAATAGTTGACGCTCAGGATGAAATGACCAATCAAGAGGCGTTCCTGCAACCGCCTGAGGATAAGGCCATGTAAGCGCATTTAATCGATCAACCATCAAGTTTGGCGTAGTTCGTGGTTTGTTTAAATCCCATACCAAACCCTGTCTAAAGGCACCCGGCAGAAAGCTTGATGGAGCTGGATTGGCATAAGTCCAATAGATTGCTGGCATCATGGCTTTATCCAAACGCATAGAGCCTGCAGTAATTTCAGCGGGTACCATATTTTCAGTCAATGGTTTGTCGCCAGTAAAGGCGCCCCATTCAGTAGCTAGCAATGGTAAATTTGGAAACTTGTTGTGGTAAACAAATGTATTTGCCAATACATGGTCCATCGTAAGATAAGGATGAAAAGAGAAGCCTACATTTGGTACGTTAGGTGGTGTGACGTGAGTGGCTGTACCAAAATCAAAAAATACACTGGGTTCAAAAAATATCAATGTTTTTGAGTCAACATTTCGGATTTTGCTACTTACTTTTTCAATAAATTTTGCATAAACCCCTTGATCGAAGAGGATACATTCATCACCTAACATTTTTGCTTTACATACAGTCCCTGGATAAGGTTCATTCATGATTTCATATCCAATAATTCCCGGTGTGCCGCCAATAGATTGAGCTACGTAAGCCCATGTTTCGGCATAGCGATCCTGCAAGCCAACCAAACCGGTTGATGCAGAACTTTTGTTTTGCCAAAATCCATCCCAGGCATCAGATACGCTAGGATCGGTCAACTCTCCATTTGGGAATGGCAATTTATTTGGATTACAGCCCTTAGGAAATTTTGCAAGATTGACAATAGTTGCCCAGTCTGGAGCTCCAACACCATTGCAAGACGTTGAATACTGATCTTGATGCATGTCTAGCAAGGTATTGATGCCGTAGGACTTTAGCATCGTAATCGTACTAGAGATGTCTTTGAGGTATACGTCGTTATATTGTCCGGGACTCGGCTCAATAGCGCCCCAAAGAATTCCAAGTCGTACAATATTCATACCTGCGGCGCGAATAATTCTGGCATCTTCCTCAGTAATGCCCGAGCTTAAGTATGTATAAGGTGAGTTTTTGTTAACTAAATTTACGCCTCGAAAGATTACTACCCTCCCCTGTTGATCAGTCATCCATCTACCGCTTGCTACAAGAGGGGTAGGCAGGGCTTCTATTTTTTCGGCCAATGAAGTGGATGGCTTGTCATTGCTGCAAGCACTTAAAAAAAGTGTTGTCAACAGTACTATGAAGCCGCCCATCAAATTTTGCTTCTGAAATATATGCTTCATCATTGGACCCCCCATAATTTAGTTGGCTTTGGGCATTAGCCCAAGGGATAGTGTAATTTATAATTAGTATGAAATTAAATACAAGCAATAAATTTAAACCAAACGGTTGGTTTTGAAAGAAAGTCTACCAGCTGAAAATAAACAAATGGTCCTAAAACTTCTTGATAAATATATTGCGAAATTAAGGGGAAAATTTTTAGGGTTGCACATAGCAAAAAAGGATTGCTAACGCCCTACCAAGGTCTCCCCAACGCCGGTCAAGCAGATCCATGATTGAGTCAATAGACCAAAATCCTTCAGCCTAGATCTATATGAACCGATATTAATTTGGCCTGCCCAGCACGATTCGAACGTGCGACCTACGCCTTAGAAGGGCGTTGCTCTATCCAGCTGAGCTATGGGCAGAATGCAGCTAGAGCCCTATTCTAATAGACATGGTTTACGGTTTTGGGGCTTTTTTAGGGCTTTTTATTGATTTAATTTATGATCGTAAGGTTATTTTATTCAACCCATTAAGAGCCCTTAAGTCCACT
>JAIXPN010000145.1 GCA_027486235.1 Burkholderiaceae bacterium | reverse complement strand
CCTGTTGCATTAAGCAATAAGGGCAATGTTTATCTTGAGCTAGGGCGCCTTGACGAGGCTTTGATTTGCTACAACAAGGCAATATCGATCCAGCCTGACGACCATGAGGTGCATAACAACAAAGGAAACTTACTGCAGGCGCTAAAAAAATATGATGAAGCACTCGCCTGTTATGATTCCGCAATATCATTGCACCCAAATTATTATGAGGCGTATACAAATAAAGCAAACGCTTTAAAAGAATTAAAAAGACTAGATGAGGCACTGTCACACTATGAGAAATCAATATCACTCTGTCCAACATATGCTGATGCGTGGTCAGGTATGGGCTGGATTTTTCATACTGTAAAGTTAGAAAATAAAGCAGAATATTGTTTAGAAAAAACAATTGACTTAAATAGAGACCATGTTTTTGGGCACGAAAATTTAGCACACGTTTATCTCAAGCAATTTAAATTCGCAAAGGGATGGCAGCATAATGAATTCAGGTGGAATGTAAAGGGATTAGAATCGCAAATTCTAATAACGAGCAGGGATCGGTGGAGCGGGGCACAGTCAACATTACCATTGCTTGTATGGTCCGAGCAAGGAATTGGTGACCAAATTCTTTATTCTTCAATGCTTCATGAGCTTGCTGAATTTCCCCAGCGAAAAATTATTTCGCTTAATAAGAAATTGCTCCCCATCTTTAGAAGATCATTCCCAAATTATGAATTTATAAATAAAGAAGATCCTATTTCAGAAGATCTATACAAACAACATATTCCGATTGCAAGCTTGGGGGGGATTTTCAGAAATTCATTAGAAGATTTTCAAAGGGCGCATCATCCTTATATTGTTGATGATGCCGCTAGAACTCAGTCCATCAAGTCTCGACCTGAATTTACAAAAAAAGTTACTTGCGGTATTTCATGGGGGAGCATCAATAAGAAAGTGGGAGATGATAAATCTATTCCTATTCAGGACCTTTATCCAATACTAAAGATGAATAACCTTGAGTTTGTGAATCTTCAATATGGAGATATAAAAAGTACATTATTAAGGGTTGAAGATGAGATTGACAAAAAAATCCTTAACTTAGATGAGATTGATTTATTTGAAGATGTGGATGGCGCTTTGTCAATTACTGCAGCATGCGATATTGTGGTAACTTCAAGTAATACCACGGCACACTTGGCCGGGGCTCTGGGCAAGGAAACTCTGTTACTCCTTCCGTATTCAGTTGGCCAATTTTGGTATTGGCACGCAATTGATGGAAAAAGTCTTTGGTATCCGACGGTAAGGGTCTTTGAGCAGGAGCAGCAAGGTGATTGGTCCGCTCCTGTAGGCGCTGTAAAACAATATCTAGAAAGCCGCTTTGGATAATACTATTACTCTCGTAGTCGGCTTTGATCAGCGCGAGGCGATTGCTTACCATGTGTTTTGCCAGAGTGTCTTGGAACGCTCGAGCTCGCCTGTTCGATTTATACCGCTATCAGATAATTTAGTAAATAAATACAAAGAAACACATTCTGACGGCAGCAATCAATTTGTCTACTCTCGTTTTTTGGCACCATATCTTTCGGATTTTAAGGGTTGGGCAATATTTGCCGATGGGGATATGGTGTGTCAGGCTGATATTACTGATTTGTGGAATCTACGCGATGAAAGTAAAGCTGTACAAGTTGTTAAGCATGACTATAAAACGAAGGCACAAATAAAGTATTTGGGTAACAAAAATGAGAATTACCCAAGGAAAAATTGGTCAAGTTTAATCCTATGGAATTGTGAGCATCCAGCCAATAGATTACTAACTCCTGATTTCATTCAGAGCCAACCAGGATCTTTCTTGCATCGCTTTTCTTGGTTGAGTGACGAATTGATTGGTGAATTGCCGGCAGAATGGAACTGGCTAGCAATTGAATATCCAGAAAATCCGGAGGCAAAAATAATTCACTATACCTTGGGCACACCATGTTTTGAGGATTATGCCAAAGAGTCAATGTCCGATGTTTGGTATCGGACTTACAATAGAGCCATCGAAGGTTTTGATGAACAGCCAAAGTAATGCGCTATAACTAAAAAGCATTAGGCGCTTTTCCGTTTGCTGATGCCAAATAGATTTGGTAATCTTTCTAAAAAAACTATACTGATAAACGTTGCACATATTTAACAATTTTTTAAAACTCACTGTGAGTGAGTCGCCTTAATAAGGCTCGATGCCATGAAAATTTCATATTCAGTAAACGGCAGAGAGCATTACTTAGATCTCTATCAAAAAATATGCAATCTTGTTGAGAAAAAATTATCAAACGGAATTTACTAACGAGCGTACTTTTTATACTATGTATGACGATACTCTAGTAGTTATTTCACACTACGCAGACAGGCAATTGGATTGCTTGCGCAATCTAATTTCACAGGTTTCAGTTTTAACAAAAAATATATTAATAGTAATTAATGACGATGAAAAATTAGAGGACCATAAAGACTTTTATAACGGCTTTCCGGCAATAATTAGGCCTAATATTGGCATGAATATTGGGGCATGGAATGCTGCATTTGAACACTACCCCGATTACAAGTTTTATATTTTTTTACAAGACGAATGTTTATTAGTTGGGCCGGATTTTCTTGACGCATACAGGCGAGAGTTAAGTCTTAGCGGCGTTGGAATGACTGGAGAATCTATAAACTATAAGTGGGATCTTCCTTGGCAGCGCATGCTTGAAAGTCCATTAAATTATCTCACCACCATTTTCTCTGATGGCAAAAGATTGACGCGGGTTGAGTATTATTTGAGCTTATTAAGCGCATGGAAAATTCATCCAGGGTCAACTGGTAAACATCTTAGGGCCTTGGTGTGGGGCTTCAATCAAAGTTCTCTGAGGCAGCTAAATGGCTTTCCTTTGGGCGAGTCAAAGGAAGAATGCATTGCATCAGAAATCGCAGTTTCTAAAAAAATAGAGGCACTTGGACTTCGAGTAACTCAAATTTCCGATATCCCATTTTTTTATATTAAGCATCAAGAATGGCGGGCGGATGGGGTGTCAAAAAAATAAAACATGAAGCACTTACATTGTTTAGTTAACGCCCTCCCAAGCCCCATTAGTTTTTTAGAGAGCTCTCACCTTGCAAGTATCAGGATGCGAGCTATACCAGCAATTAAAGCTGCAAAAGCTCTTAATTGGCGCGTCACGTATGGTGAGGATATTCAGGGATCCCCAAATATTCTCTTGATTGGAAAAATTGGGGCAGATAATATTGAAATTCGTCAGTCACTTTGGCTGAAAAAAATCCTTCATGCAAGAAGAGCTGGGAGGATATTTCTTGATTACACCGATCATCATTTAGGTTTTACATCACCAATGTCGGTGTTTTACCGCGAGGCCATAAAAGAAGTGGATGGTTGTATTGTCCCTTCGAAGGCTATGGCAGCACTTCTGGCAGAACATTGGCCCGGGGAAATAAATACGATTGAAGATCCGATTGAAATTCAACCATTATTCCCAAAGGAGCAGTTTAATACACCCGTGACCTTATTATGGTTTGGCCATTCATCAAATGTGGAGTTCTTAATTGATTTCTTGGCTACTGGTTTCTCTAATGGCGATCGCATTAGATTGATTGTGCTATCGAATGAAGCTGGTATAAATTTATTTTTAGGTTCTAATTTGGTGTCCCTAGCTAATATCGAATTTAGTGTGGGCTTGTGGTCGCTAGATAGCATGTTGAGCGCCTCAAAAGTTGCCGATATCTGCATCATCCCTAGCGATGT
>JAIXPN010000046.1 GCA_027486235.1 Burkholderiaceae bacterium | reverse complement strand
GTGTCGATGAGTATTATCACGGCGAGGATTTGATTCATCGCAGCGAGCTCTATCAGACTTTAATAAAGCGCCGCCCCACCTTAAAGCAACACCTAAAGCAGTTCAGGGAGGGTAATGCCGGGATGACCTTGCTACTCATGCGACATTAATCTGGTGGACAATAGCGTTTAATCCAATCCATTATCGATACCATGCCAAACTATTGGGCCCGCTGCGGCTTTGACACACTGACGGTTAGTCCCGACAATCAATTACTGCTGACAGATGATTTTCTAAGAACCTATTTATCGAGACCAGAGCTCGCCTTGGTTCCAGAATCGTGTCCAAAAGAGCGAGCGATTCATCAGCGCCTCCTAAATAATCCCCGTGAACTAATTTCTCAAGATGAGATTGAGCAAATGGCAGATGCCGATATCCAAGCAAACTATGCAATTTGGTTTCGGTATCGTACTAAGTTGTTAGCAGCTTCCTCATTAGAGAGCTTTTATATGAGCTTGTTTGAAGGCGAGGGTGTCGATGTGCCACCATTATTTGTGGCCCAATTAACCCAGATCTTCCTGCGTCACATTTTGGGGGAGCAAGCTGATCCTTTTGAGATTCGTGTGGCTGAACTGCTGTATCGACCGCAAAAGATCACAATCTTGGAGGATGGGATTGTGATGGCAGCTGATCATGAGACTATTGAACGAAATGCTCAAGCCAGTGAGTTTGGGAACATTATTGATTTACTAAAAAATCAATCAATGGCGATGCGCACCTTAGATCTTGATGTCTTGCATGACGATAATGCCAAGTCATATTGGGGTAGAGATGAGTCGCATGACTTTGCAATTCAGCTCAATTTTGATCAACCCGCATTGCCTGCTCTAGCAAAAGTGTTGGAAAAATGGATTGAGCATTTCTTGGGAGTCAGTACTTCCATTACGCCTCTTAAAGAGATTCATGATCCCAAATGGGTGTGGCATGTCGGTTTAGATGCCTCAGCAACCGAGATCTTGAACTCCCTGTACAACAAAGAACCGGTGGATGAGGCAACCTTATCCCGCATTATTTGTCTCTTTAAGCTTGAGTTTAAGGAACCTAATTCGGTGATGAGTCAGGTTCGTGGAAAACCGGTGTACTTGGGTATGGCGATGAACCAAGACTCCATTCTTAAGCTAAAGCCTCAGAATGTCTTGTTCAATCTCCCCTTAAACCCTGTTTCATAAGGAAATTTTCTCTAATTTTCTATTGTGCAGTGCAATAGAAATAAGGGTATACTACTAAGTATTAACCCTTATAAATGGAGAAAATAATGACACAAGCAAGTACGATTAATCAAGTTAGTTCAAGTGTTTCTGCGCAAGAGGCAATTGCAGCTGGAACTGGAATATTGTCGAGTATTCTCAACACTTTCCGTATCATTGGTTCTGCCTGGGAAGAGTCCAGAGCCGAATATAAAAAACATGCCATCTTAGGTGGCGGCTGGGAATAATTGAAAACTGTCCGTATTGACTTCGTATCCGATATTGCTTGCCCTTGGTGTGCCGTTGGTTTGGCATCGCTTGAAAAGGCACTTAGCAATGTTGGTGATGATGTCAATGTGGAAATCTACTTTCAACCCTTTGAATTAAATCCCCATATGCCCCCGGGCGGGCAAGATGTCATCGAACATCTCACTGAAAAATATGGCACGACCGTTAGTCAGGTAAAGGCTAATCAAGAAAACATCCGTAAACGTGCTGCCGAGATGGGGTTCCAGTTTCATCCGGAGGGGCGTAAATGGGTATACAACACCTTTAATGCTCACCGTCTATTGCACTGGGCTCTGCATGAGCACGGACTGGATCAGCAGCGCCGCTTAAAAAAAGAACTTCTGGCCAGTTACTTTACTTTAGCGGTCAACATGGATGATCTAAATCATTTAATTAATGCAGTAGAGCGTGCCGGATTACCAATCGATCGTGCACGCCTTATTTTAGAGAGCGATGAGTTTGCTACAGAAGTGCGGAATCAGCAAAAGAAGTACACTGAACTTGGTATTACTTCTGTGCCATCTATTATTTTTGACAACAAATACTTGATTCAGGGGGCGCAAGCTCCGGATATGTTTGCTAGCGCTGTGCGCGATTGCGCCCAAGAATCAGAGGGTCAATAAACTTACTCTTTGATGTTGTTCTGAATCACAAATTTTCCCCAAATACCAATTTGCTTAGCAACAAAAGCGTTTGCAGCCTCAGGGTTCAGACTTTGTACCTGAATACCTTGGGTCTTCAGTTTCTCAGCAACGGCAGGAGTCTTCAGAGCGCTATCCACCGCGCGATACATTGCATTCACAATCGTAGGAGGTGTTTTTGAGGGTGCAATGACTGCCCACCAGGCTGGAGCTTCAAAGCCGGGATAACCGCTTTCTGCCAAGGTAGGTACATTGGGCATATCGGGCGAGCGCTTAGCGGTGGTTACTGCCAAGGGAATTAAGCCACCGTTATCTGCATGTGGCTTAATTAAAAACATGCTGCCCACCACCAAAGGAACTTGTCCACCCAAACCATCCTGAATCATCGGACCGCCTCCACGATAGGGGGCATGGACCCAATCTACACCAGTCTTCTTAGCAAAGTCAGCAATTGCTAAATGACCCAAGCTGCCAATCCCGATGGATCCATAAGTAAATGGTTTCTTGGCTTTTGAGTCGGCCATCAGTTGCTTCATGCTGGTAATACCCGATTTCTTGCTGGCCGCTAATACCATGGGTGAGGTACCAATCATATTCACTGTGACTAGATCCTTCAGAGTGTCATAGGGCAGGCTATCTTTTAGGGACGGATTAACACCGTGCGTATCAAATACCAGACCAAAGGTATAGCCATCGCCAGCAGCACGAGCAATTGCAGTGGTACCAATCACACCCGATGCCCCGCCAATATTTTCAACAATCACGCTTTGCTTGAGCTCTGTTTGTAAAACCGGGGCCAAAATGCGAGCCACTTGATCAACGGATCCACCTGGAGGAAACACCGCAATGATTTTGATCGGTCGTTGGCTTGGCCAATTGCCTGCATCACTTTGTGCAAGGACGGGAGAAATAAAACAGAAGGCAAATAGTAAGGAAACGATTTTGTGGGCCAATAGTCTCATGGTTAATCCTTTATGTAATGATGAATATCATACTGGAACCGACTACTCAATGAGTCATGGCAATACAATGGATCAAAACCCAAAAAGGAGTTCTTGATGAGTCACGGTATACACATTTTGCCCCGAACTGAACCGAGCATTGATGGTATCAATGCCCTGCGAGGAATTCCGACAACGGTGATTAGTGATGTGCTGGGTCGCACCCTGGTGGCCAATGGCATTCATCCCATGAATCGTTCACCAATATCAGTTTGCGGTAATGCATTCACCATCAAACTGCATGTTGCTGATAATTTAATGGTTCACAAGGCACTTCAGCTGATCCAAGCTGGTGATGTGATGGTGATTGATGTCGAGGGGGATCTTGGCTGTGCGGTGATCGGGGAGGTATTAATGAGTATTGCAAAGACCCGAGGCGTATTAGGCATCGTGGTAGACGGAGCCGTCCGTGATATCGATGCATTTGAGGAACATGGCTTCCCATGTTGGGCTAAAGGCGTCAACTTGCGAGGCCCTCTCAAAGAAGGTCCTGGTTCGATTAATGTGCCAATCTCCATTGGCGGCATGATTGTTCATCCTGGCGATATTATTTTGGGTGACAGCGATGGCGTGATCGCAGTTTCACCCAGTCAAGCAATTGAGGCGGCTCGACTCGGCCATGAAAAGGTCAAGCAGGAGAAAGAGATGCTGAAAACGATTCAGGCTGGTCAGTACTCTGCGCCATGGGTTGATGAGCTACTTACAAAAAAAGGCTTTACTCGCTAACTACATGCGCAGCAAACAGTGACTTGAAATACCCGCTTGCTGAAGTCGATTTGCTCCTGGCAAACCAGCAATTTCAAGAAGGCAGATGGCACCGGCAACTCGAGCACCCGCTTTACCAACAAGCCTACTTGCCGCGGTGATAGTACCCCCGGTTGCCAATACATCATCAACGATCAGTACTTGATGATCTCGATTGAGAACGCTCTTACTGATTTCTAAAGCATCACTACCGTATTCCAAACCATAGGATTCGCGATGTATCTCTGGTGGTAGTTTATTTGGCTTGCGTACCAGCACTAAACCTTTGCCCAAATGCAGTGCTAAAGCGGATGCAAAGATAAAGCCGCGTGACTCGACGCCCAGAATATGGGTAAAGGTGTAATTGCGACTAAGTTCACCAAGCCCCTTTGTTGCTAAGGCAAACGCTTGGGAATTTGCTAGAAGGGGGCTGATATCCCGAAAAAGAATTCCTGGTTTTGGAAAGTCGGGAATGCCTGGTAAATAGTCTTCAAGCTTCATGGGATTAAACTCATACTATGTCAGCAAAACAAAATAGCATCTTACTGCTAGTAGCACTTAAAAATGAACTGGAAGCCATTTCAATACCGAAGAGTATTCCTATTGCTTACACAGGTATCGGAAAAATCAATGCAGCGACAGTTGCCCAGACTGCAATCTTGCACCATCAACCACAATTGATCATTAATTTTGGTACGGTAGGCAAGATTAATCCTGATCTATCCGATTTGGTCATGATCCAGCGTGTAATCCAAAGGGATATGAATGCAGAGCCACTAGCGCCACGGGGCGTTACCCCATTTTGTCAAAAGCCAACAGAGTACTTGTCTGAACGCGGGCAATACACCTGTGGAACAGGGGATAGCTTTGTCACCAGTACAGACCCCTGGTTAATTGAGCAAAAAGTTGATGTGGTTGATATGGAACTCTTTGCTATTGCAGCAGTAGCCCATCAACACCAGATACCGTGGCTATCCTATAAGTTCATCAGCGATGCTGCGGACGATAAGGCAGGCAAGGAATGGCATCAGCGCATTAATCATGGCGAGGAACTTTTTATGGAGCAACTTAAGCAATTATTGAGTTAAGGTCCGTTTTTTATCTGAGCTTAAAATACAGAAGAACGATTTACCAATAACCCCTCTACCTAGAAAGTAATCATGAGTACCTCTTATGTTATCAATCCCCCTGAGATCCCATCACTTCCAGTAGAGGGAGATAGTAAGCGTTTTGCTGTGAACCGAATTTATTGTGTCGGCCGTAATTATGCAGACCATGCACGCGAGATGGGGCATGACCCTGATCGTGAGCCACCATTTTTCTTTATGAAGCCGGCAACGGCGATCGTTACAGAGGGAAAAGAGATGGCCTATCCAGCGTTGTCTAAAGATGTCCACCATGAAATCGAGATGGTGGTGGCCCTTGGTAAAGGTGGAGCAAATATTCCTGCTGATAAAGCCCTAGATCATGTATGGGGCTATGGGGTTGGTCTTGATATGACCCGCCGTGATCTACAAGGCGAAGCGAAGAAGATGGGGCGCCCTTGGGATACTGGCAAAGCATTTGACCAGTCGGCCCCATGTTCTGCTTTGGTTCCTGTTAGCCAATGCGGTCATCTTGCTAAAGGACGAATTTATTTAAAAGTGAATGGGCAAGTTAAGCAGGATGGTGATCTGGCGATGATGATTTGGAACGTGCCGGATACGATTGCCTATTTATCGACTCTGTTTACCTTAATGCCTGGCGATCTTATTTTTTCAGGAACACCAGCAGGTGTGGCGGCTGTTGCCCGTGGTGATGTGCTGGAAGGTCATGTGGATGGCTTACCAGCGCTGAAAACGAAGATAATTTAATTACGTCTCAGAGTTCTGATTGGTTTTCGATCGAGAACAACTTTAGGGTATCGAGATCCACGTGATGGAGGGCATTGAGATGCGTGCTCTCCAGTTTTAAGAGTGGCGCACAACCATTGGCAAGAGCCTCTTGCCAACGTGTAATACAAAGACACCATTGGTCACCTGCCTTGAGCCCCGGAAACCGATATTCTGGACGGGGTGTAATGAGATCGTTACCGCGTTGATAACTAAATTCCAAGAACTCATCACTCATAACTGCGCAAACAAGATGTAAGCCAACATCCTCTTCATTCGTTTTGCAACATCCATCCCGAAAAAATCCGGTCAAGGGATCAAAAGAGCAGGGGACTAGGGGTTGTCCAAAGACATTGCGAACGATTTCTGGCATATCGATACTTACTTACCCTGCCACTCTGCAGGTTTGCCTGCTAAGAACGAGTTCACTCCCTCTTTGAAGTCTGCACTGCCATAAACCTCTCTAATTAAATCACTGCAGTCCGGTAGAGAGTGATGAATAATCCGCGCGATCATTTGTTTCGAGGCTTTCTGGGTGATGGGTGCCAAGGCGGATAGCTGTTCTGCCAACTCAAAAGCCATTTGCTCGAGTTGATCTTGCTCACCAATTTTGTATACAAAGCCCTGAGCATGCAGTTCAGCTGCAGAGATTAACTCTGCGAGAAGCAGCATGCGTTTGACAATAGCAACATCGAGATGAGCAAGTAACCAAGAGATATTGCTGGGCGACAGAGTATTACCAAGTGTGCGCGCAATTGGCACACCAAACTTGGCATTTGGCGTTGCAATGCGGAAATCACACAATGAGGCAATAGCCAAGCCACCGCCTACCGCTAGACCATCAATGACGGCAATGGTGGGCATACTTAGTTGCTGCAGGGGGCCTAGGTAGTGATCAATGAGCTTCTCGTAGCGAACCCCATCTTCACCATCTTTAAAGGCAGTGAACTGGGCAATATCGCTACCCGAGACAAACGACTTACCACCAACACCACGCAGAATCACCGCACGAATCTGCGAGTTTTGATTGAGCTCAATACAAATACTACGTAATTGCTCATACATCGCTTGGGTCATCGCATTACGTGCGGCAGGTTGATCAAAAAAAATCTGGGCAAACTTACCCTTGATTTCAAGATAGACGCGTGCGTTTAGTGCAGGATCGTGGCTCATACTGCAAAAGCTCCTTGTTTCTCAAGGGAAGCAATTTCTTCAGGTGTAAAGCCTGCTTGTTCTAAGACCTCTTGGGTATGCTCTCCCAATAGTGGCGGATGACGCCGCACCTCTTGCGGAGTGCCTTGCATCTTGACCGCAAACCCAATATTTGGCACCTTACCTTCCAGCGGATGGTCGATCTCAATGCGCATTTGCCGATGTTTGCCGTGCTCGCTATCAAATGCCTGTGGATAGTCGAGGATCGGACCCGCAGGAATCCCTTGGTCGAGCATGAGATCAATCCATTCATCTGCATTTTTCTGGGCAAAGGATTTCTCTAACTCAATAATTAACTCTTCGCGATGACCAAGGCGACCTGCAATGGATTGGTAATTGGGATTTTGTAAGAGGTCATTCCGTCCTAAGATCTCGCACAATTTTTGCCAGAGTTTGTTATTGGTAGCGCCCATCACAAAGTAGCCGTCTTTTGCTTTGACGGCTTGATAGGGGGCGGTCATCCGATTTGCTGTACCCAGTGCAACGGGTGGCTTACCAGTTCCCCAATATTCGGAGGTATCCCAAATTGAGAACGCTAGTGCAGAATCAAAGAGTGAGGCATCAATGTATTGCCCCTGACCAGTGTTCTTAGCTCCAATATAAGCAGAGAGCGCTGCATATGCTGCAAAGAGGGCGCAACCAATATCCGCCACTGGAACACCTGCTTTGACTGGCCGACCATCACCATGCCCGGTCACACTCATGACCCCAGACATTGCCTGCGCCATTAAATCAAAGCCTGGACGTTCTGCCCAAGGCCCACTCTGACCAAACCCGGAGATGCTGACATACACAAGAGCGGGATTAATCTTGCTCATCACCTCATAGCCAACCCCAAGACGCTTCATCACACCTGGTCGGTAGTTTTCAACCAAGATGTCCGCTTCTTTGACAAGCTCAAACAAAATTGCCTTACCTGCCTCTGACTTGAGATTAATCGCGATACTACGTTTGTTGCGATTCATATTCAGAAAGCCCATACTGTCAGGCCCCTTCATCTTAAAACCCATTGCTCCACGGGTTTGATCACCCGATCCTGGTGGCTCTACTTTAATCACATCAGCACCCATATCGGCGAGCAACATGCAACAGTAGGGTCCGGCCATCACTTGACTTACATCAAGAACTTTGACACCGGTGAGCGGAAGGGGAGTTTTGGTAGGTTTCGAAGAGGAATTCATCACAGCATTCTAAACATAAAACCATTTTGAGTTTGTGCAATCCGCTGCTATAGAATCCACTTTATGTATATGTTTCTACCCTTTGCTACAGGACTGATTGCTGCTCTCTTTATTTGGTATGAGAAGAGAGTCTTAGGCCTGCTATTCGCTGCAATTACTGCTGCAATTACGCTTGCATGGTTTTGGCATCATGCATCGGATCGGCTCAATATCAATCTATGAGTAAAGTACAGTTGCCATCGCTAACCGGCTTTGGAAATCAAGCATTGTTACTGGTTATTAATGCAGTACTAAGCTTGGCGTTTATTGATCAACTCTACAACCATGATTTGCCTTGCCCTCTATGTATCTTGCAACGCGTTGGCTTCACCTTAATTGGTTTAATGATTCTGCTTAATCTTCGCGCCGGAGCGCAGCCTGCTCATTATGGTTTTGCTATCTTGTTTGCGGTTCTTGGGCTATCAGTTTCATTACGACAAGTTCTTCTCCATGTGGCGCCGCCGGATCTTGGTTACGGCGATACCTTCTTTCATATCCATTTTTATACTTGGGCATTCGTTGGTTTTGTGTCCCTCATTATTAGTATGGCAATCCTCTTGATTCTTCCTGATGGGGGGACACGCAGCCGTCATTGGGTTGCACAGTTTCTTTCGATTTGGTTTGTTCTCCTTTTGCTCGCTAATTTAATATCAACCCTTCTTGAGTGCGGTCTTGGCCCATGTGCCGATAATCCAGTCAGCTATCAAGGAATTGAGCTCCTTCGTCAATGGCTTGCGAAGTAAGTTGATGCGCAACTGGATTGCATTTTTAAGCCTTTTATTGGCCAGTTTTGTGGCGCAGGCCCAATCCAATTCGGCCTGGCCGCGGGAGACCATCCGCATCGTGGTGAGCTTTACCCCAGGAGGTGCGCCCGATACTTTGGCACGTGTTTTGGCGGAGGATTGGCAAAAGACTTTATCCATTCCAGTGATGGTGGAGAATCGCCCGGGCCATGGTGGCAATATTGGTGCAGACTTTGTAGCAAAAAGTAATCCCGATGGCTATACCTTGTTAATTGGTACTGTGGGGATTCATGCGATTAATGGCGCCTTATATGAGAAATTATCTTATGACCCAATTAATGATTTCACGCCCATCAGTTTTCTTGCAAGTACGCCAAATGTTCTGATTGTGAACAAGCAACTGGGCGTTCAATCACTCAAAGAGCTTATTGCTCTGGCTAAGTCAAAACCAAACGAGCTAACCTTTGGTTCCTCTGGAACCGGAACCTCTATTCATATGTCAGGCGAACTCTTTAAGGATCTTGCTGGAGTTCAAATACGCCATATTCCATATAAAGGAAGAGCACAGTCGCTTCCTGATTTGGTGAGCGGACGTATTTCGATGCTCTTTGACAACCTCGCATCAGCTCTGCCACTCATTAAAGCAAATGAGGTTACCGCTCTGGGTGTAACCACCCTCAAGCGCTCACCCTCAGCGCCCGATATTCCCAGTTTGGCAGAGCAGGGCCTCAAGGGTTTTGAGGCAGTTTCATGGTTCTCGCTAATGGCACCAGCCAAATTGCCAAAAGACATTCAAACCCGACTTAATCAATTAACGATTCAGACCTTATCAAAACCAGAGATTCGGTCTCGTCTCTTGAGTGGAGGGCTTGAGCCCAATCCGGCTAGTCCTGAGGATCTGGCTCGGTACATTCAATTAGAGGCTGCCAAATGGCGCAAGATTGTTCAACAGTCGGGCGCAAAAGAGCAGTGATGTCAGCCTAATGGCTGGGTTAAGCGTTACAGTAGTATCTGAAGACATTACAAGCCAATGGCTCAATAAAGGAATGCACGATGCAAGTCAAATCACTTCGATCCAATAATTATCTTTTAGCCTTAATGGCTTCCATCATTTTGACTGCTTGCGTCTCAGCCCCAACGGGCCCGACCATCACGATTATGCCTAGAGAGGGTAAATCGTTCGAGGAGTTTAAAAAGGATGATGAGGAGTGCCGTGCCTTTGCTGCGAAGTCCGTGAAAGACGGGAATGCGGCTGCCTTAAAAGAGGGGGCTATTAGCGCTGCAACTGGCGCGGCTATTGGAGCTGCCGCAGGAGCTTTGTATCAGGGGGGCAGTAGCCAAAACGTTGGAACCGGAGCGGCGATTGGTATGGTGGGGGGTGCTGCCGTAGGCGCGATGGGCGCATCCAATAAAGAGTCACAGGCTCAAACCCAATACAACACTGCTTATCAGCAATGTATGTACACCAAGGGCAATCAGGTTCCTGGTTTTAAGCCAGTCAATGAATTTAAGTTAATCAAATAACTGTTTTCATTGATTAGTTCGTTAACTCAAGATTTTAGATATTCGTGAGCTACCATCCTCATAGAGGAACTGTATTTCATATTGACTCACTATTTCAGCCTTCTTCAAGATCTTTGGGCCATAGGGAACTTTAATCACAAGACCTAAGTCTTTATCCTCAACAATGACTAACTTCTGAGCAGGATCAATCGACTGAATTTCGAATGAACTTGCTTTTTTGAAAAAGCGTTCCAACATAAACTTATCTTATTTTTATTTAATAGTTATAAGTTTATAAAAAATATATTCTTATAGATGAATACTTAATTACCCTTACATATCATGAGGTTGAAATAGGGCCTGTTGGGGGCTTGCTTGATTGCTCTGCAGCAAAATACACTTTTTTATTATCCAAAAGGCGTATACACTTTGACAGTCTGCTGAATGGTCGCAATTTGGCTGTCCAACGGCATTCTTCCCAAAAATTATTATTAAAGGGATTTTTATGGACGTTCTATCTAATTACTTCGAATTTGCCAGCGATCGGGACAAGATTCATGCAAAGTACAAAGTCAATCATCGAGAGTGCATCATTCTCCGTATAGTGACGAGCGCCCATCACGAAGGTTATAAGTTAACTGTCTCGGATCTGATTCAAATGAAATCGATTGCCTCACCAGCAACATCTCATGCATCATTGAAAGCCTTGATCGAGAAAAAATTGATTGAAAACAAGCCATGTGCAAAAGACGCACGGGTTAAGAAGCTTGTGCCTACCGAAAAAGCCATTAAGCTCTATAAAGAGCTTGGCATGTTATTAATCAAAAAGCAGTAAAGAAATTTAAACCGTTACAGGCGGATTATTTTTCTCATAATAGACTGCAGTTTTTCTAAAGATCCATAACAGTAGCGCTGCTGCCACAGCAAGACTTAAGCTGTTTGCAATCCAGAATCCATTGACGCCTTGTAGTATTGTTGGTGTGTTCCCGAAGATATTAAACCCAAGAATATAGCCTCCACCTAGGCCAATACACCACAGTGAACCGGCATACACCACCATTGGTAAAAATGAAATTCGGTAGGCCCGCAAGATAAATGCCGCAACCACTTGGACAGAGTCGACCAATTGGTAAAAGCAAATAAACAGAAACAAAGGTGCTGCGAGTAATTTGACATCGGGGGTTGGGTCATACAAATCGAGTAGCTCAAACCGAAATACCCAAACACATAAGCCAATTGCAATACATAGGCTACTGGTAAATATCACTGAGGACCAGCCGATATCTTCAGCACGATGTTGTTTGCCTGCCCCAATTGATTGAGCCACCAGAGTCATGGTGGCAATTGATAAAGAAAGTGGCACCATGTAAATCACAGTACCTAAATTTGCAACGATTTGGTGGCCGGCTAGGGTGGTGGTGCCAAAACGCGCAATGAATAGTGACATAAAGGTAAATGACGTTACTTCAATAAAATAACTCAAACCAATCGGCGCACCTAAGCGCAATAAAGTCCAAATCCGCTGCCAATTTGGCCAGCTAAAGCGCTCAAAAATATGAAAAGGTTTATAAAAACGGCCCCATACAACAATCATTAAGGTTGAGAAAAACCAAAGCCAATTAATGATTACAGTGGCAACTGCACATCCTGGCCCACCCATTTCCTCGATGCCAAATCCGCCATAGATAAACAGAGCGTTGAGGGGAAACTTTGCAGCTAAGCCTATCAACTGCACGATAGTAATGATGCCTGGTCGTGAAACTGAGTTATGAAAGGACATGAGAACCCGCATTCCCATGCTGGCGGGTAAGCCCAGAGCTAAGATTTGTAAATACAGGCGAGCCTTATTCTCAAGCTCTATGTTGACTTGGGAGATAGCCAATAACAAGTCTGCATTTAACAGAATTACCGTACCAATAATGGTTAGACCTACTGCCAACCATCCTGCTTGGCGCACTTCTTCACCAATCTCGGAATAACGCTTGGCCCCAAATAGCTGACCAGCAATTGGAGTGAGGGCAGCAATCACACCAGTGAGCCCGACATAGATACTGATATAGATGGCAGTAGACATCGCCAACGCAGCTAAATCTTCCGAGGAGTAGCGTGCGGTCATCGCCGTATCCAACACCCCGAAGGCAATCACAGCGAGCTGTCCTACCAAAAGAGGACCGGCCAATTTGATCAGTTCAGGAACATCTTCTCGCAAGCGCGAGATTCGATAAAAAGCCATTATGAATTACTACTCTGGCAACACTTGGTATAGACGCAAGCGTTCATCGCGGTCAGCTGCACGCCGATCCTCCCATAGGAGCTTCAGTTTCTTATCATTGAGAGCTGAGAATGCAGATGCGGTGCGAGCATTGTGCGTCAACATATAAGGGCAATTTGGATTGTCGGCTAAGGGCAGTTTCGTGAAATAGCTAAACGAGGCTAATTGCGCTAATCCTAAATTACTGCTGTCAATACATTTGGCATCTGCAGGAGCTGCTTGTACTAAACGTTGCGCTACAAAACGATAGGTTTTTTTTTTTTTTTTTTTT
>JAIXPN010000075.1 GCA_027486235.1 Burkholderiaceae bacterium | reverse complement strand
CTGGTGGGCCCACCAATAAAATCAATGACTTAGTGTGAGAACGCGGGTCATTTTTTATTGATGTGTAGTCGGTGTGTAGCAAATGTTACGTTTAGACCCCAGTCGATATATGGTTCTGGCTTGGAGCAATGGACTGTTTGTACGTTATGCCTAGGCTGTTTGCGATTAATAAGCTAGTGGACATGCTTAGATGTCTAAGGGGCTGCGAGCACTCTAACATCAAAAAAATAGATCATACTTTTTCATATCCTGAGGGGTATCAACATCACATATAAATGCTGCATTGTTCGTATGCCAAACCTGCACTTGCTCTGGATGCGCATCCATATAAGCGCGGCAACTTAAATCGGGAATTGCTAAAGTATCTTGTAGCGCTTTTTTAGAGAAAAGAACCGGATTGCCACGTTGTGCATAAACCATTGGAAGCACTATCTCTGTTCCTTTTCTTCGCTGTGAAAACCTACTTAGTAACTGACTTATCTCTACTGTCGTGATAGTAGGTTGATCCGATAAGGCAATCAAGAGAGCATCAAAATTACTGTGCAGCGCCTCTATGCCGAGGCGAACCGAAGAGGCCTGGCCAGCCTCTGGATTGGGGTTTCGGAGCAGTCGAATCGATCGACTGAACGATGAGTCCATTTGCGCCAAGGACTGCTCAATCGCATCGCTATGAAAACCAGTGACAACGATAAACTCGATTGGATTAAAATGCTCCACCGCATCCAGCAAGCGATTTAGAAGGGTTACGCCACCTTTTTTTAACAAGGCCTTGGGATGAAAACCCAATCGGCTACCCTGACCTGCTGCAAGCAATAGAACAGCGAGGCTCAATGGGGATGAATGACTTGAATCTGTAACGGGCATGATCAAAACCATGATAATAGAGATCTATGTAAATCGCTTTAATTTGGCCTGACTCTTTTCATGAATAGCACCGATTACATCGTCCTTAAAACTGCCCTAACCTGGTTAAGCGAAGGTAGACGCATTGCCATTGCAACCGTAGTGCAGACCTGGGGCTCGTCGCCAAGACCGGTTGGTTCCTGGCTGGCTATTCGGGATGACGGCCAAGTGGTGGGTTCGGTATCCGGCGGCTGTGTGGAGGACGATTTAATTCGGCGGGTACAAACCGAGATCTTAGTTCGTAATCTTCCTGAAATGGTGGTGTACGGCGTTAGTAGAGAAGAGGCGGCACGCTTTGGCCTTCCTTGTGGGGGAACGCTGAGGCTTTTAGTGGAACCCAGACCAGAGCAGGCTATATTGGAATCGATCTTAGAAATGATTGAAGATCACAAACTCATTTTGCGCTCCGTGGATTTACAGACCGGAAAGTCAGTATTGCACCCGGGTACTAAAACCGATGGCTTTTCTTTAACTGACGATACGATGCAAACTTCATATGGCCCGCGCTGGCGGATGTTTGTTATAGGTGCAGGTCAGTTATCGCTCTATGTTGCGAATTTCGCTGTCGCATCCGACTTTGATGTCATTGTGATTGACCCCCGTGAGGAGTATGCCGAGGGGCTTGATCTTAAAGGCGTTCAGTTTATCAAAGGCATGCCAGATGATGTCATGCAAGAGCTAGGTATTGATTCACATACAGCCATTGTTGCACTCACGCACGACCCCAAGATTGATGATCTTGCTTTGATAGATGCACTTCAATCTGATGCATTCTATATCGGTGCACTGGGCAGCCTAACAAATACTTTAGTGCGCAAAGAACGCTTGCGCGAATTTAATGTTTCTGCCGAGCAACTAGAGCGACTGCATGGACCAGTTGGTTTAGCGATTGGCGCCTTAACTCCCCCAGAAATTGCAGTCTCTGTTATGGCTGAAATCATTGCAGTGAAATACGGTAAGCAATACTAATTAAAGATCGTGCTCCAGGGCTCTCAATTGGCATGCCATTAGCTTGATAGTGCAACAGGATAAAAACTACCAGCACGCCAACCCACGTGCCAAAGCCCATGAATAATCAACCCAGTTTGCTGTAATAATTTCCTAAATTCAAACCTAAATAGCATTCCTTTTTAATTCCCGTGCTCAAACTAAATTTTTATATTAATTTTTGCTTTCCACTATCAAAGTGGCTACATAGCTCATTACAATAGCCTCGTTTTGATTTTTTGTAAGCACTTTAATTTTTGCAAATCCTCTATTTGGTTTTGATACCGATTTTTTTGTCTCTATAACTTCTATATCTAGGTGTAGCTCATCTCCTGGATAAACTGAAATTGGCCACCTTAGTTCGTCAATGCCAGCACCGATGAGGCCGCCAGCAGGCTTGAGATCGCTCTGTACAAGTAATCGCATGGTTATTGCTGCAGTGTGCCACCCACTGGCTACCAGTCCCTTAAAAAAAGTATTTTTTGCTAGCTCTTTATTGGTGTGGAATGGTTGTGGGTCATATTGGGATCCAAATTCTTGAATTAAGTATTCTTGTACTGAAGCGGTGCCTGATACAAATTTTTGCCCAATAGTTAAGTCTTCTAAAAATAGATTATTTGTTGTCATTTTTTTGGGTAAATAGGTTATTTAAGACTCGAACTCGAACCTAGTTAGCTCTTTTGAGATTAGTAGATTCCCTTAGTCACTATATCTTATAAGCCTCCATCCCCAGCAGAAGTAGCGCACGCCCACTGTACCGATTTGCACCCAATAAAGATGAAATAGATGATGTTTAAAAAGCCCTAAAATCTTGGGGCCTTTCTTTTGCGCTGCAATACAACTTGGCCCCAAGAAAAACTAGGTCTGTGAGATCATTTGACATATGTCTAAGGTAATTCGACTTCTTCATGGTGAGTTTGGCCGCGTGGCGCTTTTAGAGATGGATGCGCCTTTGGTTACCCATGCGCATCATCATTGCCACATTTTATGCAAGGTCGGCGGTCCCGACACTGCTTTTCAGGTTCGAGGAAAAAATTGCCCCTTGACTGACAGCAATGCGGTACTGATTAATGCCTGGGAGGAGCATTCATATCTCCATCTACCGGTTGGTGGCAATAATCCGATTTTGTTAGCTCTTTATCTTGAGCCAAAATGGTTAGCATCTTTTAGTAAAAAATTCTTAGCCAGCAGTCATCCCCGTTTTTTTATTAATAACCTATCCACCATGGGCGTTCATCAAAAACAGGCTTTGGAAAAGATATCGATGGAATTATGGTGGGCAGATCAAATTGCCCATGACCAACTTGAGTCTATGTTGTTAGAGCTTACATTAAGCTTTATGGAAAATACCGATGTTATAACTGCTGGTGACTTACGAAGCTCTGGAAATACATTGGCTTTTATGGATCCGCGTATTAGGAAGGCGATTCACCTAATGCGTACATCTCCCCAAGGCTTTAATGACATTGCATTAGTCGCTAAAAGCGTTAATCTATCTCGCTCACACTTCTTTGAGCTCTTTCGACGTTGTACTGGATTATCGCCAGTAGTATTTGCTAATGTCCTGCGAATGGAATTTGCATTTGATGCACTCGCTGATAAGGATGAGAGCTTAATACATATTGGGGATGAGTTGGGGTTTTCTGCGCAAGGTCATTTCACTCGATTTTTTAAACAGCACCAGGGGGTCACTCCAAGCCTTTATCGTCAGCAAGTAGAAAAGGCCCCCAAACTAGACTCCTAGGGTTTACCTGATGCATATAATCAGACTCTAAGGTAAGCAGTCGGACTTCAGGGTAAGCATCCTGCGTATCCGATCATTAAGCTTCTTTCAGCACTAATTAATCTTAATTTAGCTGAAAAGAGTAGATTGAAACCAAGTACTAGTTATCTAGGTAGCGAATATGAACGCGTAGAAGACATTGCTCTTCTGACCGGGGGAGGTCGCTACCTCGATGATCTCCCTTTGCCGGTTGGAACCTTATATGCAGCAGTTGTGCGTTCTCCAATTGCTCATGGAAAAATTATTTCCGTGGACATTGAGCAGGCTATGCAAATTAAGGGCGTGAGGTCCATTTTGACACTCAAGGATGTCCAAGCCTGGTCTAATCCATTGGTCGTTGCTGTGAAAACCTCCATGCGTCAGTGGGTATTGGCTAGCGAGTACGTACGCTATGTAGGAGAGCCAATAGCAGTAGTGATCGCTGAATCTCGTGCGCTAGCAGAAGACGGGGTTGAGAAGGTTGAGATCAATATTCAGCCTCTTCCCGCTGTAGTTGATGTCGATCTTGCTCTAGCAGATACTTCAATCATTTTGCATCAGGATATTGGTAGTAATTGTGTTTCAGATCGTTCATTTCAATACGGTGACCCAGATACTGCATTTCAACAGGCCACTAGCGTCATTGAAGTAGATATCCGCTATCCTCGCAATTCTTGTACCCCAATAGAAACAGGGGGGGTGATTGCACAATGGCGAGAGGGAGACTCCTCATATGAAGTAACGTCAAATTTTATGGGCCCATTTTCATTGCAAGTAGTCATGGCTGCTGCACTCAAGATTCCCGGAACCAAATTACGTCATCATGTTGCACCAGATTCAGGCGGCAGTTTTGGCGTTAAGCAATCCGTATTGCCATATATCATTATGAGTTGCTTGGCATCGCGTAAAGCTGGTGCTCCAGTGAAATTTATTGAGGATCGCTTGGAGCATCTTCAGGCAGCCACTTCTGCAACATCACGCCACACTCATTTACGCGCTGCAGTGGATGGAAATGGAAAAATATTAGCGCTAGATTACGATCAGATTGAAGATTGCGGTGCCTACTTAAGGGCTCCTGAGCCAGCAACCCTGTATCGCATGCATGGGTGTGTGACAGGTCCATATCAAATTCAGAATTTAAAAATTCGTAATCGTGTCGTATTGATCAACAAAACTCCTACTGGACTGGTAAGGGGCTTTGGCGGTCCTCAGCTTTATTACGCACTAGAACGCTTGATTCATAAAATTGCAAAAACGTTGGGCAAAACGCATCAAGAAATTGCAGCGCTAAATTATGTTCAAAAGGAGCAATTTCCATATCGAGCAGCCGCTGGAGCATTACTAGATTCTGGTAACTACCAACAGGCTTTGAAAATACTGGAGAGCTCTCCAGAGTTTCAAAAAATATTAGACCGTAGGGAGCAGGCTAAAAAAGAGGGGCGTTACTACGGTATTGGTATTTCGTCGATTATTGAACCTTCAATTTCCAATATGGGTTACATCACAACTGTTCTTACAAAAGAGCAAAGAGCAAAGGCTGGCCCTAAAAATGGAGCGATCACCTCGGCGACTGTGAGCATTGACCCTTCTGGAAATATAGCTGCCAATATCGCCTCAGCTCCAGCTGGACAGGGTCATAAAACCGTAATTAGCCAGTTATTAGCAGACGTTTTTGGCGTCTTGCCATCACAAATTCAGGTGAACGTGGATTTTGATACCGCTAAAGATGCATGGTCAATTGCCGCTGGAAACTATTCAAGTCGTTTCGCGGGAGCGGTTGCGGGCACAGTATTCCTTGCGGCTGAAAAGTTAAAAGCTCGAATTGCTGATTATGCAGCGCATGCACTGCAGGCAAGGCCAGAAGACTTAATATTTGCAAATGGAAACATATCGGTAGCTGAAGATGAAAGCAGATGTATTTCTTTCTCAAGATTATGCGGAAATTTTCACTGGTCTCCGGGATTAATTCGAGATGCTCTTGGGCCCGAAGCCATTCTTGCATTACAGGAAACGCACTTTTGGAGCGCAGACGTTTTAGAGGCGCCCGATGAGGATGATCGAATCAATACTTCTGCAGCGTACGGTTTTGCTATAGATGCCTGTGGGATCGAGATAGATCCAGAAACTTGCTCGGCAAAGGTTGATCAATACATTACCGTACATGACGCAGGAAAAATACTAAACCCAGCCTTAGCAAATGGACAGATTTATGGGGCCTATGCACAAGCCGTTGGGGCAGCTCTTTTTGAGGAATTTGTCTACAGTAGTGATGGGAATTTTCTGTCAGGAACTTTTGCTGATTATCGCTTACCGACTGCAAGTGATATTTGCACTCCGAAAATTTATCACCAAGAATCTCCGAGTCCATTCACTCCTTTGGGCGCCAAAGGGATTGGTGAGGGAAATAGTATGAGCACCCCAGTTTGTATTGCAAATGCAATTTCAGACGCATTAGATATCGAGGATATTGTCTTGCCTGCAACCCCAAGTCGAATTCATGAACTTCTAGTAAAAAAAGGTTTGCTAAAGCTTGATAAGTCATCGAATCAGACTTCTTTAATGGCCTCGAATGCTGATTATCCTCTAAAAGCTCAGGGCGAAGTAAGGTTGCAGGTTCTTCCAGAAAACATCTTTGCAGTTTTACTTGATCCAGAGAGATTAAAGAATGTGATACCGGGCTGTGAATCCATTCGTAAAACATCTTTATCCAATGGGATTCGGTTTGATTGCATAGCAGTCGTACGAATTGGTATTGCAAAGGCTCAATTTGTAGCTAAAGTCGACTTAACAAATATTAAAGATCCTGATAGTTTCTCCTTGGGCGGAGAAGGTCGTGGCCCATTGGGAATGGCCTTGGGGATAGGTCAAGTATGTCTGCAGAATGATGGGGGCGCTACTGTTTTAAAGTACGACTACCAAGCGCAGGTATCAGGGAAACTTGCAGCAATTGGTAGCAGGTTATTAGAGGGCGCGATTCGATTAGTCTTAGATCAGCTGTTCAGGGCGCTTGCAAAAGAAGCTGGTGCAAAACAGGAAGGCTTTTTTAAACGCTTTCTTAGCAGATTATTTACTATATTTGGAGTTGGCAAATGAAGTCTGCTCCATTTGTAATGCACCAGGTCAACTCTCAAGCAGAGATTTTAAATTTGCTGGACCAGTATGGCGATGATGCCCGTATCATTGCTGGCGGTCAAACGCTTGTCCCCGTATTGGCAATGAGGGTGGCAAGCCCTGATCATCTAATCGATATCAATCAGGTTATAGAACTCAAAAATTTTGGTGTTTCTGGCGATGTCCTACTTGTTGGGTCGGGTGTTAGACAGGCTGAATTAGAAAAGTGGAGTGATCTTGATAAAACTCAGCCACTTTTAAGCATGATGTTCCCATGGATAGCCCATGCTCCAATTCGGAATCGTGGAACAGTATGTGGATCGATTGCCCATGCTGACCCCAGCGCCGAATTAGTTCTTGGCCTAGCCGTATTAGAAGGCTCTGTCACACTAGTCAGTAAAAAGAAGAGGCGAGTAATTCAAGCCAATGATTTTTTTCTAGGAGCACTTCAAACTTGCCGTCAATCAAATGAATTCATTGAATCTATCCAGTTTCCTATACGTGGGAATGATGCCAGATTTGGGTTTGCCGAATACGGTTATCGTCATGGAGATTTTGCAGTAGTAGCTGTTGCAGTTATCAAGGAAGGCAATAGTTGGACTGTAGGGTTTGGAGGCATTGATGACACTGCGCGGGTATATAAATGCGTTGCTAATTCTGCGAACGAGATAAATCAGTTTATTGACGATGTAGCCACTGAAACAGAGGTAAGGGAAGATCCAACTGCAACTTCAGGACTGCGCCGACATCTAATGCGCTCACTTGGTAAGCGTGCATGCCAACAAGCTATCGATTTTAAAGTGATTAAATAGAATGAAGAACCATTTAGTAACACTATCTTTAAATGGACTTAAGCGCGAAGCTGCTTGTGAATCTCGCACTACATTGCTTGATTTCATTCGGCATGATTTAGGCTTAACAGGTACCCATGCCGGTTGCGAACATGGCGTATGCGGAGCATGTACGGTTGTGCTTGATGGAGAGGTTGTTCGTTCCTGTCTGATGTTTGCCTGTCAAGCTAATGGCGCTAGTGTTAATACCGTAGAAGGTTTTTCAAAGTCGGGCGAGATATCTGATTTGCAAAGTGCCTTTAAAAAATATCACGCGCTTCAATGCGGATTTTGTACGGCTGGTTTTTTGATTTCAGCCGAGGACTTACTTAACAAAAATCCAAATCCGACTGAGTCGGAGGTTCGGGAAGGTTTGTCGGGCAATTTATGTCGATGCACCGGATATGTTGGAATAGTCGAGGCAGTTTTAGAAGTTGCCTCAGCTAGGGCCCACAAAAATGGGAGAGAGCATGCTTGATTTGGGCAGAACTTTTTTGCAGGCTGTAGAGCGTGATCCAGGCAGCTTAGCACTCGTCGATGGTAGCAAGCGCTACACCTACGAAGAATGGGCGTTACATATTGGCGCTATTCAAGAATTTTTTAATAAAAAAGGCCTGAAGAACGGCGATCGGATTTTAACTATTTTACAAAATCGTTTTGAGTCAGCCACAATTCATTGGGCTTGCCAGATGGCTGGTATCGCTATCGTACCTTTAAATTGGCGTTCTAAGCCTAATGAGATTGATTATTGTGCTCAAAATGCAGATGTCAAACTAGCATTCGTTGAGGAAGTATCCCTTACTAACTATTTGCAATCAGAAACGAGTAAATCAATCTCCGTCATTCTTTGTATGGAGAAGGGGTCCTTAGATGGGTATACGTATTTTGAGGAGTTAATACAGGTAGGTGTTGAGCCTACTGCACGGGGACATGTTGAGGATGTTTCAGTCATGCTGTTTACTTCCGGCACTACCGGCAAGCCGAAAGGTGTCCCAAGAAAGCAGCAGGCTGAGCGAGCGGCAGGAATTGCGCATGTGGCTCAAAATCAGTATGCAATGGCTGAGGTCACCTTAGGCGTAATGCCCCTTTATCACACCATGGGTGTGCGCACACTGCTATCTCTATGTATTGTTAACGGTACCTATGTTGCTGTACCACGTTGGGATGTGGATGTGGCAATAGATGCAATTGAGCGGGAAGGAGTAACTCATCTTTATTTAGTGCCAACGCTATACCACGACATGCTCCAGTCAAAAAACTTTAATTCAAGTCGAGTTAAGACAGTTAGGAAGTTAGGGTTTGCAGGAGCTCCTATGCATGATGCTTTATTGCTGAGTCTAAGTGAGGCCTTCACTCCTGAATTATTCGTAAATCACTATGGCTCAAGTGAAATTTATACCTATACCATTAATCAGAATGCAGTAGCTAAGCCAGGCTGCGCTGGCAAGGCTGGAATAAATGCACGTATTAAGGTAGTTAAGTTAGATCAAGGATCTATACAGACTATGCCTACACAAGTGGCATCCTGCAATGAAGAGGGTCAAATTATTTGTGACCTCTCGGGAGATGAGGCATTTGAAGGATATTGGAAGCGACCAGATGCAGATCAAAAATCTATTCGGGGAGGCTGGTATTTCACGGGCGATACAGGCTACTTTGATGAGTCAGGCGACTTATTTGTTACTGGTCGCGTAGATGACATGATCATTTCTGGGGGAGAAAATATTTCTCCTGTCGAGATCGAATCACTCTTGTCTTTGCATCCTTTGGTGAGTGAGGTAGCAGTTGCAGGATTGAAAGACGAACGCCTTGGCCAAAAAGTAGTTGCTTTCATTAGGGCTTCTGGGATTGTGGATTCAATTGCTCTAGACGAATATTGTCGAGGTTCTGATTTGATCAACTTAAAGCGCCCTCGTGAATACATATTTGTTAAAGAAATTCCCAAGTCTCCAGTGGGAAAAGTATTACGACGGATGTTGATTGCTGGCGAATATGAAAGAGCTTAATTTTTTTACTAGAAAGACCTTATGACTACAATTTTGAAGCATCCTTTTAGCAATATTCTTGATAACCCTGATGGTTTCTATGTGGAAATTAATGAATCCCAGCAAAGGGCAGATATTGTTTTAAAACGACCACCTTTTAATGTGATAAAGATGCCACAGCGTGATCAATTACGCGCCGCATTTGAGACCTTAGATGCCGATGAGCGGGTCCGTATTATTGTATTAAGAGCTGAAGGGGAGCACTTCTCTAGTGGGGGAGATATTAAAGGGTTTTTGGAGGCGACTCCAGAGCACGTTTCGAAATTAGCATGGAATATTGCAGCGCCTACGCGTTGTACAAAACCAGTCATTGCCGTAAATCATGGCTATTGTTTTGGTGTTGGCTTTGAAATTTCTTTGGCATGCGATTTTCGGATAGCAGCTGAATCTACTCTCTATGCATTACCAGAGCAAAAATTAGGCCAAATTCCTGGTTCAGGGGGATCTGCGCGTTTGCAAAAAATGGTTGGCATAACTAGAACCAAAGATATTGTGATGCGCTCTAGGCGCATTAAAGGTCAGCAAGCATATGAGTGGGGCGTAGCAACTGAATGTGTACCAGACTCTGAGCTTGCGAGTGCCGTTTCTATATTGGTGGATGAACTACGTGCATTCTCGCCTCTGGCGCAGAGAACAGCGAAGAAGATGCTGAACGAAACAGAAGATTGTCTATTAACTACGGCAATCGAAGTTGAGGGTCATTGTTATAGCCGCTTACGCAATTCGGACGATTTTAAGGAAGGGGTTGAGGCTTTTCATGGAAAGCGTCAACCAAATTTTGTTGGTCGTTAATTTTTAAAGGAGAGTACATCATGAAAAAGCAATTTGAAACAAAAAAAATCGCTCTAGCTGTCGCTTTATGTCTTGGCGCACCTTTAGTTTTTGCGCAATCTGGTCCTATCAAAATTGGTGTTGTAACACCATTATCTGGCACGTATACCCCAATTGGTGAGCAAGTAAAAATGGGTCTAGATCTTGCCGCTAAGGAAATTAATGCTGCCGGTGGTATTAATGGTCGAAAAATTAATTTGATTTACGAAGATGAGGAAGCAAATCCTGCAGTCGCAACTCAAAAGGCTGAGAAATTATTCCAAGTAGAAAAGGTTGACTTTTTAACTGGAACAGTTAATTCGGGATCTACATTGGCGGTGGGGCAGGTAGCCGAGCGAAATAATAGGCTAATGGCAACATCGGTTTCATTTGCAGATTCGATTACTGGAGATAAATGCTCGCCAAACGTATTTCGTGTAAATGCACGTGCAGGTATGCAATCTGCAGCATTAGCTGCATGGGTTGAAAAAGAAATTCCTAAGGCAAATATATTCTTTATCGGACCTGACTATGAGATGGGTCGGAGCACTGTATCGGCATTTAAGAGGGCTTCTACTGAAAAAGGTGGTAATGCTGTTGGCGAGGTTTTTGCACCCCTTGATAATAAGGATTATTCACCATACTTTGGTCAAGTAAGGGCTGCTAAGCCTAATGTGATCTATACCTCCGTAGCTGGAAACGATACTGTACGGTTATTTTCACAGATGGGAGAGTATGGATTGAGTAAAGGGATTACGCTTGTCGGAGCATCTGGCACAGTTACATCTCAAAATATAGGTGCTATTGGGAAGTCTGCAAATGGGTTTGTTACAGGTGTTGGCTACTCTCCTAAGTTAGATAATCCAGCGAATAAAAAGTTCGTTGCTGATTTCCAGAAAGCTTACAACAAGCTACCTGATCTTTATGGTGCAGATTCTTATGGACTTTTATATTTTTACAAAGCGGCCGTAGAAAAGGCTAAGTCTACTGATACCGATAAAGTTCGGACTGCAATGGATGACTTAAGCTGGCAAACTCCACAAGGCACAAAGAAGATGCGTGCTGGAGATCACCAGGCAATGCAAGATATGTTTGCTGTTCGCGTAGAGAATGGCGAATTTAATATTGTTGGAAGAGTTCCATCTGATCAGGCCATTGGCCCTGATGTATGTACTCGTTTTTAATATAACGGTAGATTACTTCGCATCCTTTTTTTCGGATGCGGAGTTTTTTAAGCTTGTTGATATTACTAAGGAATTGGGTTTTCAATGCTAGAGAGTTTGCAATTCATATATACACCACAGATCGTCAATGGACTTTCAATTGGCGTTGCCGTAGTCTTAATGGCTTTAGGCTTGACTATTATTTTTGGCTTACTAGACGTTATTAATATGTCGCACGGTGAGTTCTATGCTGCCGGGGCTTTCATCAGCGTGAGCCTTATGGCTATAGGGGTTTCATTTTGGCTCTGCCTATTATTAGTCCCCTTGTTGCTGGTGCCAATTGGTTTTGCAATGGAAAGGCTTTTGATTCAGAAAGTTTTTCATTATAAAGATCGTCATATTCTTACTTTGTTGCTCACATTTGGCGTAGCAATGGTTTTAGAGGATGCATACAAGATCATTTGGGGTGCGAATCCAATTAAACCTAGCACCCCAATCTCAGGCGCCAGCGAGTTGTTAGGGGTCATGTTTCCAAATTACCGGTTATTTTTGATGGGATTTGGCGCTTTACTGATTTTCTCTGTATGGATTTTAATTTATAAAACTCAATTTGGTGCAATCGTAAGAGCCTCTGCTTATGACAAAGATATGAGCTCTTCATTAGGCATACCGGTGATGCGAGTTTATGCGCTGACATTTGCATTTGGGGTGGCATTAGCTGGCCTTGCTGGTGTTCTGCTTGCCCCAATCTATTCAGTATTTCCTACTATGGGACGAGACTTTATTTTGATGGCCTTTAGTGTTGTCATTGTTGGAGGGCTTGGAAGCATTAAGGGGGCTCTAATTGCAGGAATATTACTTACACAATTGCAATCAATTTCTTCCCTATATATTTCTCCAGTATGGTCAGATCCTCTGGTATTTACAGTAATGGTTTTGGTTTTGATGTTTAAGCCAACTGGTCTGTATGGGGGTATGAAAAATGCATAATCCTCAAGTAAGAGCGATTCGAATTATTGAGCTACTTTTACTCTCATCAGCCCTAGTTCTATTTATAGTTGGAAGTATTCTTGAGGACACATTCTTTCTGAGGCTAGCCACAGAAGCATTGATCTTTGGCGGGCTTGCAATGTCTGTTGATTTATTGCTTGGGATCGTTGGATTACTATCACTTGGGCAGGCGTTTTATTTTGGCTTTGGTGCTTATTTGTCCGCTTTAGTTCTGAAAGAAATTTCGCCATCGTTTTTTTTGGCAATAGGAATTGTGACCCTTTCATCAATTTTATTGGGGTGGATTGCTAGTTTTATAGCTCTTCGGTCAAAAGGGGTTTACTTTGCATTAATTACCTTTGGACTTGCGCAGGTAGCTGCAAAAGTCGTCTATAACACCCGCAGCCTTGGAGCATCAGATGGAATGATGGGCGTCCCTATTTTGCAGATCTGGACTCCATTTGGCTCTATAGATACTAGTCAGCCGGGTGCATTTTTTCTGATTACTTTGTTGACTATTGGCGTGTTGTACGCCGTCTTAAAATATTTTCTTACAACCCCCATGGGATCAATATGGCATGCTATCCGATGCAATGAGGATCGTTTGGCCTACGTCGGCTATAAGTCGAAAGGGCCAAAACAAGTTGCCTTTATTTTAGCTGCAGTGGTTGCTGCTGTGTCTGGAGCCCTTTATCCCATGTTGAGAGGTTTTGTTTCACCTGAGCTAATGTTCTTTAGTGTTTCTGGTAACGCGGTAGTTACCGTTGTTTTGGGTGGTGTGGGAACTTTAATAGGACCAATTCTAGGCAGCGTTCTTTTGACACTATTCAAATCCATTATTGGAACTTGGACTGTTCATCACCACATTATTATAGGAATTGTCTTTGTGGTTATTGTTGTTTCTGCACCCAAAGGACTCGCTGGCTTATTCGCAAAATATCTGGGCAAAAAATATCCCAATAAAGGAGGGGAGTGATGGAAGATATCGAAGTCATTCTCAGGACAAATCATTTAAGTAAGCGCTTTGGCGGTCTTAGAGCGGTAGATGATGTTAGTTTTGAAGTGACACGTTTAGGCGTCACTTCGATTATTGGTCCAAATGGCGCGGGTAAGAGTACCTTGTTTAATTTAATCAGTGGTACTTTTATGGCCGATTCTGGACTTGTTGAGTTAGATGGTCTGAATGTTACAAAAATGAGCCCTGAGGAGCGATTGTCATGCAGTATGGCTCGATCATTTCAGATTACCAACCTCTTTTTCGACCTTTCTGTGATTGATAATTTAAGAATAGCAAGCCAAGCGTTAGAGTCTCGCTCACATTTATTTTTACCCTTGATTAAAAGCACTATTGCAAATGCAAGAGCGGAAGAATTGTTACAAGAATTTGGATTACGTGATTCTCGTGAACAACTTGCGGGGGCCTTATCTCATGGTCAACAAAGACGGCTGGAAATTGCAGTTACCTTGGCGACTCGACCAAAACTCCTGCTCTTAGACGAGCCTACCCAAGGGATGTCTCGGGGCGATACTCAGGAGACTTCTGAGCTAATTAAACATCTGGGAGCAAAAATAACAGTTCTATTGATTGAGCATGACGTAGAACTTGTAATGGATTTATCCAAAAAGGTCATCGTAATGGCACAAGGAAAAAAATTAGCTGAAGGCAATCCTGAGCAGGTTCGTGCTAATCCGCATGTACAAACAGCATACTTTGGAGAGGAGTTGGCATGATTTTGGAGATGCAAGATGTTCATGTCAAACTTGGGTTATCTCATGTTTTACAGGGAGTAAATTTATCTGTACGTCCCGGAGAGACGGTGGGTATTTTTGGAAGGAATGGGGTTGGTAAAACTACTATTTTTAAAACAATTGCTGGTTGGTATAAGCCTTCTCAAGGAAAAATATTATTTCAGGGTCATCCCATTGATGCGTTACCGCCAAACGAAATCACAAGATTGGGGTTGGGTTTGGTGCCGGAAGACCGTAGGGTATTTCCTGGGCTCAGTGTCGAGGGCAATCTTAAGCTTGGATTGATGCAGGTTGAAGCAAGTAAGCGAAAAGCTGCAGAACAGCGGATAAAGATGGTCTTTGAGCGGTTTCCGCGACTAAGTGAAAGGCGAGATCAATCAGGCACCACTTTATCTGGCGGCGAGCAGCAAATGTTGGCAATGGCGCGAGTGTTGGTTGGTAATCCAAAGCTATTATTAATTGATGAGCCCACCGAAGGTCTTGCCCCCATGGTGGTTGCTGATATTTTTCGGCTAATTGAGGGGTTGAAGTCTCAGGGAATCTCTATTCTTCTGATTGAACAAAATATTCATAAAGCAATTCATTTATGCGATAGGCATTATGTGGTTGAGCGGGGAAAGGTGGTGCTTGAGGGTAATTCCAAAGATATGGAAGAGTGTAAAGAATTAATAAGGCGCGTTAGTGTTTGATACATGAATAGAGAAGTTCAGAAGAGATAAAAAATAGGATTTGCTATTTCATGTGAAATTTGTATTTTTCTATCTTTATGAGTCAAATTTTTACAAAAAGCCCAGAATTTTGTCTAGATATGAAATGTATTAATTTTTACGACCTTCTCCATAGAGAGGATTTTTGGTAATCATCTACTTTATGGAATAAATAATTTATTTCATAGCCCCATTCCACCATGTAATTCGTTGAAATAGGTAGACTTTTGAGCGGTCACGGGTTTTTCTAAGGCCTAGGTCGCACGTTCGAATCGTGCTGGTTAGGCTAATCCGGCAAATATTAGATTCAATCCTTAGTGGTAATAAGCAATTCGAGCGTTACTTTAAGTAACACTTGCTCCTCTAAAAAGTAATTTGGAGCAACGAAGTATTAGATGGTTGTTCCATAATTCCTGTGGTTTTGAAAACCAAAGAATGAGCCAGTGTTTGTTATGATCTCATTAATCTAGTCACACAAATACTCACACACCGATAAAAAGGCGACGTAAGCTCTTGAAATCCTAATAGTTTTCTTTGGCTATCTGCTCTCATAATCCTTTGGTCCCAGGTTCAAGTCCTGGTGGGCCCACCAGTAATATCAATGACTTAGCGTGAGAGCGCTAGGTCATTTTTCATGGATGTGTAGTGGGTGTGTAGCAAAATCACCGCTAGATCCCAATACATATATGGCTCTAGCTTAGAGCAATCTACT
>JAIXPN010000158.1 GCA_027486235.1 Burkholderiaceae bacterium | reverse complement strand
GGCATATTCGATCGCTTTAGCAACACCTGCTCGGTACTCATCAACGCGATCGGGTAAGCATGCAATACCGCGCTCGCCACCATCCCAATCACCCGCTGGAATATTGTGCAATACGAGCTGCAAACCATTGCTATCCAATTTGGCTTTGATATCAGCCGCAGAGAATGCATAGGGATAGAGGAACTCGACTGCCTTAAAGCCTGCTGCTCCTGCTTTATCAAAACGCTCCATGAATGGAACTTCGTTGTACAACATGGAGAGATTGGCGGCAAACTTGGGCATTCCAGTTCCTTTATTAAGTTGATTAAGAGAAGACCGTTATTCTAAAAGACCAGCGGTTACCAAGCCCTCAGTACCTGCTGGGTGACGGCAATCGATATCTTCAAACTCATTGACGTTATTGATCTCAGTGCCCATCGCAATATTGGTGACCTTCTCCAGAATAATCTCCACTACTACGGGTACACGATGCTCTTTAGCCATCTTCTGCGCTTCGATCAAGGCTTCCTGAATCTTGCCTGGATGGGTAACGCGTAAGGATTTACAACCCAAGCCCTCAACAACCTTACCGTGGTCTACGCCATAGCCTTTTAAGTTCTCATCATGGACGTTGATGTTGTCAAAGGCCAATTGAACGCAATAGTCCATATCAAAGCCACGCTGTGCCTGACGGATCAAACCAAGGTAGCTGTTGTTAACCAATACCATGACGAGCGGTAGGTGGAACTGAGCACCAACGGCGAGCTCTTCAATTAAGAACTGGAAGTCATAGTCACCAGACAGACCAACGACTGTACGTGTGGGATCGGCGGCAAGCACACCCAATGCCGCAGGCACAGTCCAGCCTAATGGACCTGCTTGTCCGCAGTTAATCCACTGACGAGCGCCATAGACATGTAAGAACTGACCGCCGGCGATTTGGGACAGGCCAATCGTTGAAACATAAACCGTATCACGCTTAAACGCAGTATTCATTTCTTGATATACGCGCTGTGGTTTGATCGGCACATTATCAAAATTCGTCTTACGCAACATCAAGCGCTTACGCTCTTGGCAACGCGCAACCCAGTCGCTGTAGTTTTTCAACTTACCTTTGGCTTTCCATTCCTTGGCAACTTCAACAAAGAGTTCTAAAGCCGCTTTTGCATCTGACACGATGCCATAGTCTGGATTAAATACGCGACCAATTTGTGTTGGCTCAATATCAACGTGAACAAACTTACGGCCCTTGGTGTAAACCTCCAAAGAGCCTGTGTGACGATTTGCCCAGCGATTACCAATGCCGAGGACAAAGTCACTGGCAAGCATTGTTGCGTTACCGTAGCGGTGTGAGGTTTGCAAACCAACCATACCTGCCATGAGTGGGTGATCATCGGGTATAGCGCCCCAACCCATCAAAGTAGGAATAACTGGGATATTCATGATCTCAGCAAACTCAACTAATAAGTTGGCGGCATCTGCATTAATCACGCCACCGCCAGCCACGATCAATGGTTTCTCAGAAGCCATCAACATCTCAACGGCTTTCTCAATTTGCTTCTTATTCGCAAATGGTTTGTAAACAGGCAATGGCTCATAGGTGTCGATATCAAACTCAATCTCAGCAAGTTGCACATCGATTGGTAGGTCGATCAACACAGGGCCAGGGCGACCAGAGCGCATCACGTGGAATGCTTGTTGAAAGACGCGTGGAACTAAGCCTGGTTCGCGTACCGTCACAGCCATTTTGGTGACTGGCTTAGCAATGCTCTCAATATCAACTGCCTGGAAGTCTTCTTTGTAAAGGCGAGCACGAGGCGCTTGACCAGTGATACACAAAATTGGAATGGAGTCGGCGCTGGCTGAGTACAAACCGGTAATCATGTCTGTACCCGCTGGGCCCGAGGTACCGATACAAACACCAATGTTGCCAGCCTTAGCACGGGTGTAGCCTTCAGCCATGTGGGATGCGCCCTCAACGTGGCGAGCCAGAATATGGGTGATCGATTGACGCTCACGCAATTGCGCGTAGAGTGGATTAATTGCTGCACCAGGAACACCAAATGCGGTAGTAATTCCTTCTTTTTCCATTACCAAAACAGCTGCCATTGCGGCTTTCATGAGTGCCATCGTTGCCTCCTATTGAATAAGATGGTGCAATCATCCTCAATATCGGGTATGCAGAGAAGATAGATAGCCCAATATCACCTATTCCATTTTGGAATATTTACTCATTTTTTCCTTTATAATTGATACCTTATGGATCGTGTTCAAGGAATTTCCCTTTTTATTCGGGTAGTTGAGACGGGTTCTTTCAGTAAAGCCGCAAGCAGCCTCGGCATTACACAGCCTACCGCTACCAAGCATGTTGCCGCTCTCGAGAAGCGTTTAGGCTCCCTCCTGCTCCATCGCAGCACACGCGGGGTGACCCCCACTGAGATCGGTAAGATCTATTATGAGAAATGCAAGACCATCGTCCATGAGCTCGAAGATGCAGAAAGTATTGCTGGTCTATTGCAGTCCGAGGTTCAGGGTAAGCTTAATATCAGCACTTCGGTGGCATTTGGCCGTCGCGTTTTGACCCCCCTAGTTTTGCAGTTCATGGGCCAACACCCTCAGCTGCAAGTTAGTCTTAATTTGGATGATCGGTATATAAACTTAGTCGAGGAAGGCGTTGATCTAGCCATCCGCATGGGCCGCCTCTCCGACTCCTCCTTGGGGGCTCGCTTTTTAGGTCTCAACCCCTGGGTTGTGGTTGCCACACCAGAGTACCTCGATCAACACGGCACCCCATCGATCCCCAGCGACCTCACTCAGCACATTGCCCTGATTTACAGCTCGGTTCAGGGTGATCATCGCTGGCAATTTACAGGGCGTGACGGCTCCACTAAATCCATTCAGGTTAGCGGTCCTCTGTATTCCAATAACTTATCAACGCTTCTGGCAGCAACGCGCAATCACTTAGGTATTGCAGCGCTACCGTGGTATGTGGCTTACAGCTCTGTACAAAGTCGCCATCTCAAACCACTTCTCGCTGATTGGAGCTTACCTGCCCAAGAGATTCATGCCGTGTTCTCATCACCGCGTTTGGTCCCCACAAAAGTTAGTAAATTAATCGATTGGCTTGCGGGCCAGTTTCGAGGAAACTGGTGGACACGAGAAATCGGGTCATAATCAATGTATTGAGCCACTCATAACAAAATCATCATGCCTATCCTTCAGTCCCCAAAACAAGTCATCGTTAGTCTTCTAGCTTCAAGCGCTTTATTTGCCCCACTTCTTACACATGCACAAACTAAACCGGCTATGAACGACCCTGCCAAAGCCCCAATTGCGGCGGCGGGTATCGACGAGGTATATCAGCTAGTGGATGCTGTAGTGACCAAGATCGATAGCAAAACACGCACGGTGACCCTGAAAGATAAAGATGGCACCCTAACCAATTTCGTTGCAGGTCCTGAAATTAAGAACTTTCCCCAAATTAAGGTGGGCGATCGCTTAACGGTTACTCATGAGTTGGCGGTTGCCATTGAGTTGGTCAAGGTGAACAATCAGGGTGTGCGCAGCGAGGTGCAAACCAGCAGCCAAACTTCTGCCCCCTTAGGCAGCAAGCCCGCTTCCGTAATCTCTAATACCACCACCATTATTGCTAATGTAGTAGCAGTTGATCGTCAGAAAATGACGGTGACCATAAAAGGTCCCAAGGGAAAGAACGATACCTATCGCGTCAAGAGCGCAAGTCTCTTAAAGGATATTGCAGTGAATGATGAGGTCAAAATTGTTTTATACGATGCAATGGCAGCATCCTTTGCTGCTCCAGTAACAAGTCCTAAGAAATAATCATCCGCATTACAACAATCACTGAGTGGAGACATTGAATGGCTGAGCAAGTCGGCGCCCGTATTTTGGTAAATGCGTTTCAAGAGGCTGGAGTTAATGTAATTTTTACCTTGTCTGGCAATCACATCATGCCCATCTTTGATGCGGTCATTGATGCGCCTATTGAGCTAATCCATACCCGACATGAAGCCGCTACAGTGCACATGGCTGACGCCTATGCACGGCTCACAAAGAAAGTTGGCATTGCAATGGTTACTGGTGGCCCAGGGCATGCGAATGCGGTATCTGCCCTATACACCGCAGCAATGGCCGAAGCGCCAGTCGTCCTGTTATCTGGACACGCGCCAATTAATCAATTAGGTAAAGGCGCCTTTCAAGAAATGGCGCAAGCGGATATCGCTGCACCTTTATGCAAAGCCTCATGGACCTGTGCGGGTCCAGAGTATCTTGAGGCAGACTTCCGTCTTGCCTGTGCTATCGCCCAATCTGGGCGTCCTGGCCCGGTGCATCTGAGTCTGCCATCTGATGCTTTGGAAAACAAACTGATCAAGCCAAGCTCTTCAAGTCCAAGCCCATCTGCACCAAGCTTTCAGACAAAGCCCCAGCTACTCTCTGCTGAAGATGCCAAGACCATCATCGCTGAACTGCAAGCTGCTAAGAAGCCGGTAGTCTTAATTGGTCCGCGTGGCTGTCATCGCTACCCCGCTCTTGTGCAGGAGCTTATCAAGGCGTCGGGTGTGCCAGTCATCGCAACAGAGAGTCCACGGGGCATTGGAGATCCAAGCTTGGGTGCATTTGCTGAGGTCTTAGCGCAAAGCGATTGCATCCTGTTACTCGATAAGAAACTTGATTTCACGCTAAAGTTTGGAAGCCCCCCAAGCCTTAAGAGTGACGCACGTTTTATACAAGTTGATGCGGAGGCAGCCGAACTGAGTCGATCTAAGAATGCTCTCGGTGTACGTTTACTATTGGCAGCCCAAGCTGATCTAGAACCCTCTTTAACGGCCTTGATTAGTGCAGCGAAAACTAGCGGTAGTAAGGCGCATGATCCAAGTTGGTTATCTTGGGCGCAAGAGGCAATTGCCTATCGCCCTGCCTCATGGGCTAGCGCTCAATCAAATACACCAAACCATGCGCATCCTGGTCGCGCTATGTTGTCACTACAAGCGATCCTAGATTCGCATCCCGATTCGGTATTGGTGGCCGATGGTGGTGAAATTGGTCAGTGGGCTCAAGCGTGCTTGCATGCACCGAATCGTATTATTAATGGCGTGGCTGGTTCTATTGGCGCTGCCTTACCCTTTGCAACTGCAGCAGCTTATACAAAACCAGGTGTGCCTGTGATTGCAGTGATGGGCGATGGAACCTTTGGCTTTCACTCTTCGGAGATTGATACGGCGGTTCGATATCGCCTGCCCTTTATTGGCGTCGTTGGTAATGATGCATGTTGGAATGCAGAGTACCAAATCCAAATTCGGGAATATGGTAAAGAGCGCGCTAAGGGATGTGAGTTACTGCCCTCGCGATATGATCAAGTGGCGATTGCATTTGGTGGTGCAGGCGCCATGGTGACCAATGCAGATGAAGTTTTATCTGCTGCGAGGAGCCTTCAGTCTCAAGGACTACCTGCCATCCTCAATATCTTGATTGAGGGATTGCCAGCGCCCAGCTTAAAACGGGTTTGATCAAGCAAGCGCCAGTTGCTTTGGAATAGCAACGTGCTTAATGCGCAGTTTTAGAACTTTGCGTGTTTTCCAGAGATCATAGGCAGCCTGTTGGCTAAGCCACAGGCTGGCACCGCCGCCATTCTTTGTTCCAAGCCATAACTCGAGACGTAATGCCATCTCTGGAGAAATAGCAGCTTTACCATTTAGTACTCGAGACAGGGCGGGCCTAGTTACACCCAATTGTTCAGCAGCTTGGGTCACATTAATACCAAGCGCTGGCAAGACATCATCTCGCAATGTAAAGCCTGGATGAGGAGGGTTAAACATTTTGCTAGTCTTCATAAAATCAGTGATAGTCCTTGTAATCAACCAATACAGCATCCTCTCCTTCAAATCTAAAAATGATTCGCCAATTACCATTTACAACTACAGAGAAATGCCCAACTAAATTATCTTTTAGTGAATGCAAACCCCAGCCAGGTAGATTCATATCTGCCGCACAGACTGCTTCATCAAGACGGGCTAGTAAGCGACCAAGCTTTGCCGCATGAGCAGCCTGAATACCCGCTTTAGAGCCAGTCTCAAAAAACTCTTTTAATCCTTTATGTTTAAAAGATCGTATCATTGTACTGTATAGCGTAACGTTACATTAGTCAATCTTTCAATTACCTCTCTTATTAGTTACTAGAAACTAGAGGGCAAATAATAGAGGCAAATAGTAAATAACTCTAGTAATCTATCCAGTTACAAAGACCTATAAAATAGTGAGAAATATTCACTCGCCTTGTAATCCTTTTGGTCTAATCTAGCGTTTTATTCCTATGCGTTTTATCTATCAACCACGCTTCATTCAGTCTGTTGTGACTGTTGTAGCATCAGTCTGCTTATTGGTTGCGTGCGCCAATACTAGCCGTCCTGGAGTTGTTGGTGTCCAGCGCTCTCAGTTCATGATGATCTCGGCAGCACAGATTGATCGAATATCAGCGACCAGTTTTGAGCAGCAGGCTAGAAATGCACAGAAGAAGAATATTCTGATTTCTAGTGGGCCCCAATACGATCGATTACGAAACATTGCCAATCGCTTGATACCTCAAACTGCGGTATTTAGAGATGACACTCGTGATTGGAATTGGGGGCTGCAATTAATTGATTCGCCGATGGTTAATGCGACTTGTGCCCCTGGCGGTCGAATTACGTTCTATACCGGCATCATTAATAAGCTGAATCTCACTGACGATGAGATCGCTGCCATCATGGGTCATGAGATTGCGCATGCGGTTCGTGAACATGGTCGTGAACAAGTATCGCAGGCATTAGCGCAGAACATTATTAGCAATGTTGCTTTAGCCGCTGCAGGGGGTGGTTCTGCTTCATCAATTGATGCTGCTAATCAGATCATGCAATATGTATTGGTCTTGCCCAATTCTCGTCAGAATGAAAAAGAG
>JAIXPN010000024.1 GCA_027486235.1 Burkholderiaceae bacterium | reverse complement strand
TTAAGTTAATCTGTACCATGCGGTCATTCAATCGACTAATCCTCTCATTATTAAGATTGAGGTCGTTATTAGCGGCGATTAATTGATTCTCAACAGGCAAATATTTAGAACTATGATCCTTTGAATCTAAAAACTGTGTATTAACGGAGCCTCGATTTGGAAACCGCTTGAGCAGCTCCTCTAGGCTTTTAACCCGCTCGCGGTTATAGACTTGGTCAACCGTAATCTGGCTCAATTGATTTTGAATCTCTGGGGCACCAGAGAGAGTCTCACCTTCATAGCTATTAATTAAAGACCTCAATTGCAAGTAAGCGCCGCCCGTTTTGAAAAATTCAGCAGCAATGCGCGCATTATTTAAGGAACTTTGCTCGCTGTATCCATCAGAATAAATAGCAAAACTGAGTATCTTTGTTGCCG
The DNA here is from genome assembly GCA_027486235.1 of Burkholderiaceae bacterium. Classification (GTDB taxonomy): domain Bacteria; phylum Pseudomonadota; class Gammaproteobacteria; order Burkholderiales; family Burkholderiaceae; genus Polynucleobacter; species Polynucleobacter hoetzingerianus. The sequence continues at coordinate 10,727 of JAIXPN010000024.1, read as the reverse complement.
CAGCATCAAGATCTTTACTAATCAATGCTAAGTCTTTAGCATCCGCCTTTGTAATTGCATAACTGGGCAATACATTTTTTGCCCACCATTGTGGATTACTCATTGCCCGATACACCGCTTTGCGCTCAGTAGATAATTTATCTTGACCTGCCATCTGATTAGCCAAATTCGGCAAACTTTTTTGCAGAGTTCGCCAAGCAAATAGATCAAGGCCATAGGTGTTGGTGTTGGTGTTGGTGTTGGTGTTGGTGTTGGTGTTGGTGTTGGTGTTGGTGTTGGTGTTGGTGTTGGTGTTGTTTAGGAGTATGAGTTCCGCCTTATAAGTGCCTAAAAAATACCATCCACTAAAACCCAATATCGCACCAAAAATACTGGCTAATGCTAATTGTTTCCAACTCTCTCGGACGAAATCGATAATATCGATCAGGGAAATTTCATCATTAGATTGATTGATCGGATCGGGATTGGATGGATTCGAACTCATAATTGTTATTTTACCTTGGCAACGGATAGCAAAATTCTTCTATAAAAAGGCTTCGAGACTATCGGCCATAGACGTCCTCAAACCGCACGATATCATCCTCCCCCAGATAGCTACCGGATTGCACCTCAATGATTTCTAAGGGGGTTTTGCCTGGATTGGCAAGACGATGTTTCTGCCCTTGAGGGATATAGGTACTTTGGTTTTCTTTGAGGGTAATAATTTGTTCACCGTTCGTAATTTCTGCGGTACCTTTCACAACAATCCAATGCTCGGCACGATGATGATGCATTTGTAGAGAAAGGCTCGCACCAGGCTTAACTTGAATGCGCTTTACCTTAAATCGCTCACCCTCATCTACGCTGTCGTACCATCCCCAAGGGCGATGGACTTTGCGATGTAAATTCTTCTCTTCGCGCTTACCCGCTTCTAATTGATTCACAATCACTTTGACATCTTGACTTTGGTCTTTATTGGCAACCAAAACAGCGTCGGCTGTTTCAATCACAATTAGATCATTTACGCCTACGGTAGTTACTAATCGATGATTGGCAATTACTAAAGTATTTTTGCTATTTGTTGACAGAACATCACCAATGGCCGCATTACCCTGCGCATTTTGTTTAGCAACCTGCCAAACTGCATCCCACGCTCCAAGATCATTCCAGCCGGCATCAAGCGAAATCATCGAGATCGGGATACTAGATCCTGGGCACTTTTCAATGACGGCATAGTCAATCGATTCTGCTGGTATCTGATTAAAAGCGGTTTTGTCAGGGCGTACAAAGTCAACCTGACTGAGCTTGTCGACCTGATGCGTTTGCCACGCCTGTTGTGTGGCTTTTTCAATATCAGGACGAAATTGCTGCAGGGCTTTTAACCAAACGCTTGCCCTTAAAACAAACATGCCGCTATTCCAGAAATAGCCTCCCTGATTCAAATAAGCGTGTGCAGTTTGCAGATCGGGTTTTTCCGTAAACTGAATGACTGGATTCGCGCCCCCTTCTACGCTGTCTTTGACCTGAATATACCCATAACCAGTCTCAGGCTTTGTGGGTTTTACTCCCAAAATCACAATCGTGTTGTCTTTAGCAACGGTGATTGCCTTCTGCAAAGCGCGTGTGAATGCAGATTGATCATGGATTGTTTGATCAGCAGGCGTGATAACCAAAATTGGATCGTTGCCATTCTGCATAGTATCCAGCGCTGCCAGGGTTAAAGCAGGTGCTGTATTTTTTGATTGGGGCTCTAGCAAGAAACGAATGGGAGCGCTTACTTTGTTTTGTGCTTGCAACTCATACAACTGGTCCAAAGCCAAAAAGCGTTGCTCTTCATTGGTCACAATGAGACTATTGGTAATGGTGATTTCACTTGAAGCAAGTGACTGCAGACGCAAGAATGCCTGCTGAAAAAGACTCTGCGTTCCACTAAGTACCAAAAACTGCTTTGGAAACCCAGCACGGGATAAAGGCCACAAACGCGTACCCGATCCCCCACACAGAATAACGGGAATAATCGATGTTTTATTCATGCGCACCTTGCATTCGAGAATGTTGAATTAAACCGATACAGCATGATACGACTTGACACCAGAATCATGTTTGGTTAGCAATTGCCACATCATGCAATAAGCCGCCCCAAGCACGATACAGAAAATTAATGTATCTAAATATACCTTTTGGGCTACTTCTGTGGTTAGCATACATAGTAACAAACTGGCTATAAACCAGCATGGATAGGTATAGAAATGGGTTTTATCCGTTTTTAAGGATCTCAAACCTAGCAAGGTTAAGAGTCCTGATAACAAAATTAAGGACGTCCCAGGAATTCCTAAGCCTAAAAATAAATCCAACCAAGCACTATGCGACTGCAATAAGCGCGATTCAGGATAAATTTCTTTGGCAATATGACGATAGGATTCCAGCACAAGTCCATAGCCTAAGGGATAATTATCAATAAAAGTGATTGCTACTTTTCCCCAGGCGACTCGTTCATAGTTAGTAATCGATACGGTTTTACCCAATTCATTTTGGGGGTATCCCTTTTGACCCAAGTACTTCCAATGATCATACTTTTCAGTTTGCAAGGCAACTTTGGCATCGGCGACTAAGGTTCTCCAGGATTCATTTTTATGAATATGGTTTTTCAGGGTCGCAAACAGAAACACTCCGATAACCAAGAACACAATGACTGAAAAGTATCTACCTTTTGTAGTCGATCCCCTTTGCTGAATTTTTTTTGATTCAAAAAAGAATTGTTTCATCCAAAAAAATGTACCCATCACTATCAACAAGGAAGAGTAGACCATACCATTTTTGATGTTTTCGAGATAAAAAACACTCAGCACAAGTCCTGTAATAAATACATTGGCCAGCAGTCGAATCACATACTTGCCCCGAGAGAGTTGCGGGGTTTTAGAAATACGCAATAGATCAGCAATCACTAGCGCTAGGATTGGCAAGCAAAAAAACACATATGCTGTTTTGGGGATATGCCAACTTGAGGGGGGATAAAGAAGTCTAAGTGCATCTGGCCATTCATTTATCTGACCATAATTAGTAATTCCATAGCGTGTGAGATAGAGTGCAGTTGGAATCAATAAACCCACGCTCATCAATGCAATTCCCCAATCTCTTTTGTGGGATGAAAATTCGTGTTGATGAACTTTTTGTGCCAAAACAAATCCTGCCGCAATAGCAAACGGTAGTGATATTGCGATGCGCTTCCAAATACTCGTTAGCTCCTCCCACTGCAACTCTGGATTACGACTCAAGAACAGGTAATGGAAAACTACCCAAGCCAAGAGCAAAATAATGCAAACCAGCGCCCATAAACCTTTATTGGAAAGAGCAACGTACTTCAGTTCCTGGCGATGTTGATAAATGAGATAAATACCGAGAAAACCGCCTACTACCAAAATGATGTTTCTAGCAGCAATCGTATGCGGCTGAATCCAGACCGCCCAGAGTAGCCCGACTAAGACCAACAGGACAGAGCCAACTATATCGATAAAACGATCCTCTTTAAGCTGCATCATCAGCCCAAAATGACAAACTTACTATTGCCTGAGAGAATGCCAACGGGTCATAGTCAATAAATTTTTTCTTACTAACTAGGTCATTTATCATTATTACTAGACCCTTTTAAGGCATTTGTATTGAATGTACTGTATTTTAGAACGTTTCACGCAAGTCAATGACAAGTTGATAGGCTAATGCTCTGTCATATTTTTGGCGATTATCTGCGTGGCGCGATCTAACTCTGCCGTGTAGGTCATGCCAAGGGCAAGACTCTGCCCATTAGCAGCAATCCTTCTAGCATCCTCCGAGTTGGCCCTTGCCCAATTGACTTTTTCCAGTAAATCACTGAGATCAGCTTTAATAGGTATGTAATGGACATAGGGCTCTAAACGCGTGTAATACCACTGCGTAAACTGATGAGGAGACTGGACCTTGAAAACAAGGCAACCCATCAGTAATTTTTGGAACAAGGCACCCCATGCATTGGTATTGCCATCAATATCTATTTGATAGCGATACATCGCACTATCCAACATGGGCACAAAAGGTTTGAGTTTCATCTTTGTCAGAAATTCGTGCCGTTCAGAATCTTGCATTTGCGTAAGGGCGGTCACGCCAACGTCAAAAAAGGATTGCTCTTCCTGACTCAGCGACTGAATTTGTCGGCATAGTTCTATTCGAGGAATACTTCGCCAATGATTGGTAGAGCGGACGCCAGTTGAGCTACCTCGCCAAAATACGATTGGCAATCGTTTTTCCCAAGAAATGGGATTGACTTTAATCGCTTGACGCGTAGCTTGATATCCATAGGTTTGAATAAACTCCGCATCGGGTATCAAAATACTATCTATACGATTGGAGCAAAAAGCAAGTCCTGGCGCATCTGCCGAGTCATCTAGATTGAGGGCGATGGTGCCAGGAACAAAATGTGGCGACTGATGGTAAAGGCGTATTAAGGGTAGAGTAAAAATAAAGCGATTTATAAAAAAATCAAGGCGCTCTTTCGGGGTATGCTTTGAGATCACAAAGGTCGCTTTTGTGGGCGCATGTGCGTGCCACTGCATCTTGGTAAAGACTGGATCGTCACCCCACTCGATATGAATATGCAGTGGTGCGCTAATCGTATTGAGGAGTTTGCAGGCCTGCTGAAGCCTCCCTACCCTTACCAAAAAGATTATATTTTTAGCCTTGGCTTGATGTAAGAAAAGAGAGCGTAAATACGTGATCATCCAATTAACTCACAGTAGAATGAGCACTAATCATACTGGGACTAGAAGCTATTCTTGGCCACAAGAGAGCATTATTTTCCCTATCCATGATGATAGAGTTCCCCCTTATGTTGAAAGAGAATGATTTCATAGGAACATGACCCAAAAATAATGATGCGATTTCAAGATACCAATATTAAGCGGGCCCTTAAAAATCTATTCCTAGGTAAGCAAAAGTCCCTATTTTTACTTGAACCCCAACTGGGTCTTGGAGATAGCCTCATTAATATCGGTCTCATCAAAACTTTGTCACAGCGCCATCCAGAAAATCGCTACCTCTATGCTGCTTTGCCAGAAAATCTTCACTCTGTGGAGTGGATGTTTCAGGGCCTAAAAAACATTTATCCTGTGCTAGCCCATAGCGGCAAGGAAGCAAGGCAACTGAGTGACTTCTATCGCGCCCACCACCAATACATTGGTGGGCCGCAACTAAGCCCACTGGCTTTTGATCGCTTCTACTACCAACAACATGATGTTCCCTTTGAGTTGCGCTGGCAACTTGCGACAACCCCTGCTGGGCCGCGCGCCAACTCGCTCTATCATGAACTTAACCCGGATAACGAGCCCTATATTTTGGTGAACCGTCGACAATCTGGAAATACTGCTTACGATCTTGCCATTGATTCATCAAAAGATCTAAAAGTGATTGAGGTTTATCCCGCCACTAACAATATTTTTGATTGGCAAGAATTAATCCTCAGAGCGCAAGCGATTCATACCATTGACACCTCTTTTATCCATTACCTAGAAAACCTCTTTGCCCATCATCCTGCTCCAGAGCTTTATTACCATCTAGCAAGACCTACCTTGACCGATTTCTCCCGACGCCAAAAATGGCATGAAATTGATTATGGCCTTACAAATCCTAGGGCAAGCTAACTCGCCATGAGCCCTGAATAAGTCATTGATAATAAATAACTATCTACTTTAATTTTCATTAGTTTTTATCTATTTATCCTATACAAAAATACGATTATTTCCAATCAATTCTTCTTGATAATGGTTTCTGTGGCGTAGCCTCGATCCCGCATCGTGTATGGGTTCCTGGCCCCCATCAGTTTTACAACATGTTAATTTTTAAGGAGTTTTTATGGCTAAGTCTGTAAAAGGTACAAAGACTGAACAGTCTTTAAAAGAAGCGTTTGCTGGTGAGAGCCAAGCAAATCGCCGTTATTTGTATTTCGCAAACCAAGCTGATATTGCTGGTGCGAACGATGTAGCAGCAGTTTTCCGTTCCACCGCCGAAGGTGAAACCGGTCACGCCCATGGTCATATGGAGTATTTGATCAATGGTGGCGCTGGCGAGCCAGGTACTGGTATGCCTGCTAAGACCGTTGCAGAAGCTCTCCAAGCAGCGATTGCTGGCGAGACCCATGAGTACACCGATATGTACCCCGGTATGGCAAAAACTGCTCGCGAAGAGGGTTTTGACGAGATCGCCGATTGGTTTGAGACTTTAGCGAAGGCAGAACGTAGCCACGCGAACAAGTTCACCAAGACTTTAGAAGCGCACTTGGCAAATTCCTAATCGATTCTGTTTAGGTAAAAGAAATGGCGCTCCTAGGAGCGCCATTTTTATTTATTCAATCTGGACTACATTCAGATTGAATCACGCGATGAGGCTATTAGGCCTTCTTTGCCCAAGCAGAGCACCAACCAGCAGCAGCCACTTGCTTACCAGCAAACAAGCTGCAACCACCTGCAGCAGCTGCACCTTTAGCTTGCCATAGTGCGCAGTTGTCGCAACGCTGAGTAGCAGCGTGCTTAGGGTATTTCTTGGTATCAACCTTAGTAGTATCGGCCTTGTAACCTAAAGCTTGCGCTTGTGGGTCGGTCTCGGCAACCATCGCTTGTGCGTGAGCCAAATTGTTGAGTGAGAGGGTTGCTGCACCAGCAGCAGACATAATCAAAAACTGACGACGTGTGTTTTTCATGGATTCTCCGTTATGTACAAAACAGCAGAACGAATCTTAAAACACAAATCAATTTTACTAGAGTGGTTTTATAAGTAATTGATTCAATTAGTTTTTTAAATGAGAATGATTCTCAAATGAATTCTTGAGTATCTCAATTAAGTTTGTATGACGTCAGAAAAATTTAAGTTTGGAAATTATTTTGTATAGCTCTCTAAAAAATCGGTATACGCCAAAGCTAATCCCGCCTCAAGAGAAGTGTTGGGTTTCCACCCAAGGGCATTTAATCGATTGGAGTCCATTAATTTTTTTGGCGAGCCATCGGGTTTGCTGGGATCATAGTCAATCGTGCCGTGGTACCCGACTGCTTTTGCAATCGCTTGGGCAAGCTGTGCAATTGTCACATCCAAGCCAAAGCCGACATTGAGGTGGCTTTGCATCGGCTCTGTTGCGGTGTCATATTGCTTTTTATCAAGCTCCATCACAAATACAGAGGCTCTTGCCATATCATCGACGTACAAAAATTCACGATAGGGTTTGCCACTTCCCCAAATCAGGACCTTTGGCGCTTGGTTTACTTTTGCCTCATGAAAGCGACGAATGAGTGCCGGAATAACATGGCTATTCTCGGGGTGATAGTTGTCACCAGGTCCATAGAGATTGGTGGGCATTACCGAGCGATAATCAACTCCCTGAACCTTACCGTATTGTCGGTTGTAACTCTCACACATTTTGATCCCAGCGATCTTGGCAATGGCATAAGGCTCGTTAGTGGACTCAAGCTTGCCTGTTAAGAGGGCGTCCTCACTCATGGGTTGATTGGCCATACGGGGATAAATACAGCTTGAACCCAAGAACAAGAGTTTTTTCACGCCATGGCAAAAGGCCTGATGAATCACATTACTCTGCATCATCAGATTCTCATAAATAAATTCGGCTGGATAGGTGTTGTTCGCGTATATACCGCCCACCTTGGCCGCAGCTAAGTAGACTTGCGTCGGCTTTTCCTGAGCAAAAAAAGTATCTACGGCAGCTTGATTGGTGAGATCGAGTTGCGCATGCGTGCGCGTGATGATCGTGGAATAGCCCAAACGCTGGAGTTCACGCACAATTGCCGAACCTACCATGCCGCGGTGGCCTGCGACATACACGCGTTCGTCTTGGCGATTACTCATGGCGCTAAATGATTAAGAAATGGGTGAAATTAGTTCTCTTTGCCAACCGAGACCGTATAGCCATGTTGCCGTAACAATGCTAATTGCTTAGCTTCATCCAGATCGTGTGCAACCATCTCGCCAATCATTTGATCTAGGGTGATTTCAGGAACCCAGCCGAGTTTGAGCTTAGCTTTCGTAGGATCACCCAAAAGTGTTTCAACTTCAGTGGGACGGTAGTAATGGGGATCAATTTGCATGATGACATCACCAACTTTCAAAGCTGGGGCTTTATTACCCTCAATGGCAGCCACAATTGCTTTTTCGCCCTCAGCGTTTCCTTCAAACTTCAGCGCAATACCCAACTGCTTGGCACTCCTTTGAATGAACTCACGCACACTGTATTGCACCCCAGTAGCAATTACAAAGTCTTCGGGCTTATCTTGTTGAAGCATTAGCCACTGCATGCGGACATAGTCCTTGGCGTGCCCCCAGTCGCGCAGAGCATCAATATTGCCCATGTACAAACACTTCTCAATCCCCTGAGCAATATTGGCTAGACCACGGGTAATCTTACGCGCCACAAAGGTCTCGCCACGGCGCTCAGACTCATGGTTAAACAAAATGCCGTTGCAAGCATACATGCCATAGGCTTCACGATAGTTGACCGTGATCCAGTAGGCGTACAGTTTGGCAACCGCGTATGGGCTTCTTGGATAAAAGGGGGTGGTTTCCTTTTGGGGGATTTCTTGCACCAGACCATAGAGCTCCGAAGTAGAGGCCTGATAAAAGCGTGTCTTTTTTTCTAAACCCAAAATCCGAATAGCTTCAAGTAGACGGAGTGTTCCTATGGCATCCGTATCCGCTGTGTACTCCGGCGACTCAAAGGAAACCGCCACATGACTTTGTGCTCCTAGGTTATAAATCTCATCAGGCTGAGTTTGTTGCACAATCCGAATTAGGTTACTGGTGTCGGTGAGATCGCCATAATGCAATACGAAGTTGCGGTGATTGATATGAGGATCTTGATACAAGTGATCAATGCGATCTGTATTAAAAAGTGAGGCGCGGCGCTTAATGCCATGTACCACATAACCCTTCCCTAAAAGAAATTCAGCAAGGTAAGAGCCATCTTGGCCTGTAATTCCGGTAATTAAAGCGATTTTTTGCATACTAATATTTAAATATTCGAGTTAGCCCAAGGATGGATTTTTGATTGATAGAAACTGAACTCAAAAAAACAACGGATAATGAAAGCCTAGCACAAAAAACTTTCTTGCGACCATTCTTCCAGGCCAATAATTAGCGATTTACACACCATACTAATGAAAACTGCAAATCCCCTAGTCACTTTTTTGATTCCATCGCGAAAGAGACTGGGGCCCTTAACAAGCTCTATTAAAAGTCTAGAACAGACCTGTAACAATATTGACTCTTTTGAAGTTATTGTCATTTTCGATGAAGACGATACATCCACAATCAATGAGTTTAAGTTGTGTGATTTTAAATGCAGCATCAAAACAATCGTTTCAAGACGTTATGGGTATTATGGTTTACATAACTACATTAACAATGCATTTGAAAAAAGTTCCGGAGAATGGTTTTGGCTTTGGAATGACGATATAGCAATGGTCTCTAAGAATTGGGATCTTGTCATTCATGGCTATAGAGATCAATTCGTAATTCTTAACCCAGCGAACTCAAACCCAGCTTGGGCAAATTATGTAAAAGACGCCACGATATCACCCCTCGTGCCAAAAAAGTGGTTTCAATTACTTAATCGGTTTAGTGCTTACAGTCAATATGACACCTACATTAACTCGATAGCCTACAGGCTCAATATGGTCATTAATGAAAACCGACTGGTTAACGACCATCGTCAATTAAAAGATGAGGTTTCAAGTGGAATTTCTTATGAGCATTCAAAATTCCCAAAGTATGAAAGCGATTATGACTATGAAATATTAAAAGAATGTATTGGGCACAGACAGCTACTTATTAATTGGTTTCTACGAACACCTTATCGAAGCATGAAATATCTTCGAAGAAGAAAAAAGCACTTTAAACGCATGTTTAATTCTGATTACTTAAAATCAAAACTAAGTAAGCTGATTGGTATGACTAAAATTAAATAGCCGTACGAGCCCTATCGATTAAATTAATTAAATTTTCTTATTACCTACCCTGTTGCTTATCCATTAGGGATAAAAACTCGCGACGCAGATTGGCGTCTTTTAAGAACGAGCCGCGCATCACGCTATTGACCATCTTCGAGTTGAGATCCTTCACACCACGCCATTGCATGCAAAAGTGATCGGCCTCCATCACCAAGGCCAAGCCGGTAGGTTTCATTTTCTCTTCCAAGATATTCGCGAGCTCTACAACCGCTTCCTCCTGAATCTGTGGTCGACACATGACCCACTCGGTGATGCGTGCGTACTTCGAAAGGCCAATCAAGGCGGTCTGCTTATCAGGCAAAACGCCAATCCAGACGCGGCCCATGATCGGGCAAAGATGGTGAGAACAGGCGCTCTTCACAGCAATAGGGCCAATAATCATCAACTCATTTAAGCGACTAATATTTGGAAAACGCGTGAGACTCGGTTGGGGCGTGTAGCGACCATTAAAAACTTCATTGACGTACATCTTAGCGACCCTGTAGGCGGTACCACGGGTATTGTGATCACTTTCCGTATCAATCACCAAACTTTCCAACACGCCTTGTAACTTATCTGCTACTTCATCAACAAGACTGTCAATTTCACCGGGTTTAATGAACTCAGCAATATTGTCATTGGCATGAAAGCGCGCCTTTTGGGCCAGGATGCGCTTGCGGATCACTTGCGAGAGCGGCACACCGTCATCCCTACGCGATTGTTTAACGACCGACT
>JAIXPN010000019.1 GCA_027486235.1 Burkholderiaceae bacterium | reverse complement strand
GATGTATTTCATGCTCCTAGGGCAGCATCGTATGTGTACTCGGTAGCCTGTCTTCTCTTAATTGGCCTTGGGGCAAGCTTTATCACGCGGATCCCCGATCTTCCTTACCTTGCTATGGCAGGGTTATTTCAGTCAGATGCGATCGCTAATTTATTAAAAGCAGGATCCTGCTTTGCTTTGCTCTTGAGTCTGATTTATTCCAAACAATATCTAGTGGATCGCGGTCTGTTTAGACCTGATTTCATCGTTCTTACCTTATTTGCCTTATTGGGTCAGTTAGTTTTAATCTCGGCAGCCAATTTACTTACCCTGTACCTTGGTCTCGAGTTGATGGCGCTCTCAACGTATGGATTGGTGGCAATGCGCCATTCAAGCGGTCTCTCCTCCGAGGCGGCTATTAAGTATTTTGTCTTAGGAGCATTGGCATCCGGATTCCTGCTCTACGGTATGTCGATGATCTATGGCGTGACCGGATCATTGGACTTGCTAGAGATCCTACGTTTATTACTTGACCCCAGAATCAATCATTTGGTGATGGCATTTGGACTTGTATTCATTGTGGCTGGTTTAGCCTTCAAGTTCGGGGTGGTGCCATTTCATATGTGGGTACCAGACGTTTATCAAGGAGCGCCCACCGCAGTCACTTTATTGATCGCTGGAGCGCCAAAACTTGCTGCCTTTGCCTTGCTCTTCCGTTTGCTCATCAATGCTTTATTGCCATTGATTTCAGACTGGCAGCCCATGCTCTTGATTTTGGCTGTCCTCTCATTGGTGATTGGTAATGTCACTGCAATAGCTCAAACCAATATTAAGCGGATGTTAGCGTACTCGGCAATTGCGCAAATGGGTTTTGTCTTGCTGGGCATGCTATCCATCTTTGATGATCATGCTTACAGTGCTTCTATGTTTTATGCGATTACCTATGTGATCACCACATTAGGTACCTTCGGGTTCTTAATGGTTCTGTCACGCAAGGGTTATGACTGTGAGACCTTGGAGGGTCTCAAAGGTCTTAATCGTAAGCATCCTTGGTATGCCTTTATCGGCCTCATCATGATGTTCTCATTGGCGGGTATTCCACCAACCGTTGGTTTTGCCGCCAAGCTTTCTGTATTGGAGGCTTTGGTCGATGCTGATTTCATAGTACTGGCTGTGATCGCGGTGATTGCCTCTTTAATTGGCGCCTTTTACTATCTGCGCGTTGTCAAGGTAATGTATTTTGATGAGCCAGTTCATGAGCAATCCGTGAGTGGTTCTAGTTTTGCCAAAGGCATTCTTGGTATCAATGGCTTGATGGTCTTAATTTTGGGAATATTCCCTGCAGGCTTGATGAGTCTGTGCCTTGATGCGATGCGCAGAACTCTCATTGGCTCTTAAGCACAATAGAGCATGAGCGAGAAATCCTTTCAAGACCTCGCTCGCGACGACGAGCATCTTGCTGAGAAAAAAATTTCAGGGGAGGGTGTCTATGACGGCGTCTTCCTCAAAATGAAGCGCGATACCGTTTCATTGCCCGATGGTCAACATGCTGTTCGTGAGTACTTGGAGCATCCAGGTGCAGTGGCTATTTTGGCTGTTTTGGATGATGGCCGTGTCCTGTTGGAGCGTCAGTACCGCTATCCGATTGCCCGGGCTGTGATTGAGATTCCTGCTGGAAAGCTCAATCCAGGTGAAGATCCTTTGCTGTGCGCCCAACGCGAGTTACAAGAGGAAACCGGGTATACCGCAACACGTTGGAGCAAGATTCGGCGGATTCATCCCGTAATCTCGTATTCCACCGAGTTCATTGATATCTATTTGGCCGAAGGCTTAAGCCCGGGACCGGCTCGCTTAGACGAAGAAGAGTTTTTGGATGTCTTTGCCGCTCCTCTGGAGGAGCTCTTGAGCTGGGTAGAAACAGGCAAGATTACTGACGTTAAAACCATCATATCGACTTACTGGTTAGAGCGTAGACGACGTTCTCTTACAAACGCTTAAGCTTTAAACCATTAAAATAGCAATATCAACAAAAATATTATTCCTCTATTGAATTCTGGGCCTAAGCCCCCATCTACTTCTCATGAAAGTCTATAACTTAGCCTGCGCTCTTGATCATCGCTTTGAAGGCTGGTTCTCCTCCGAGAAGGATTTCTTTACCCAGCAAGCGGAAGGTCATCTCTGCTGTCCTATCTGTGACAATGCTGAGGTACAGCGCTTGCCATCAGCGCCACATATTGGTGGCAAGGCGACCCCAGATCATATTGAGCGTGCACCAGCCTCAGCAGAGCCCGCGCAAACAATTGCTCTATCCAATGCGGATCATGGTCAGCTTGAGAAGCAGATCCAAGCAACTTTCATGAAGGCGATGCGTGAGTTGGTTCATAAATCAGAGGATGTTGGCTCATCGTTTGCAGAAGAGGCCAGGAAGATTCATTACAAGGAGTCTCCTGAGCGCAGTATTCGTGGGCAGACCAGTGCGGACGAGGTGAGCGCCTTACGGGAGGAGGGGATTGATGTCCTTGCTCTCCCAGAAATACCGCTTCTTAAAAATACTTTGCAATAATTCATATTAGTTCATTTATTTACTAGGAAGGCTCGATGGAAGAGCTTGGTTTCTGGGTTGGCATTATTGCCTCCGCAGCGTTTGCAATCACAGGAGTTCTGGCCATTTCAGAGCGGGGCGTTGATCTTTTTGGCGTTCTGGTCTTAGGCATCATCACCGCGATTGGCGGCGGAACCATTCGTGACGTGATTATGGGAGTCCCGGTATTTTGGGCTGATGCACCAATCTATATTTTAGTGGCGGCGATCGCCAGTATTCTGACCTTTTATGCAGAGTCGACACTTTCACAACCTCAGGTGTACAAAGCTATTCTGTACATCGACGGCCTAGGGGCTGCCTTATTTGGTATTCAAGGGGCTGACAAGGCCTGGCATTACGACTTTGGTGGCTCTGCAGCGGCAATTATCTTGGGAGTAGTGACCGCGATTGGTGGGGGATTGATCCGTGATGTATTGGCAGGACGCAAAACCTTATTAATGTCCTACGAGCTCTATGCAATCCCGGTATCACTTGGATGCATGCTTTACGTCTTGCTCTTAAATTATTTCCCTGAGCATGCGATGCTTGGATCGATTGCCTGTATCTTGCTCATCTTTTTCTTTCGATCAGCAGCCATCTACTGGAACCTTACGGTTCCAGCGATGTTTATCTCGCGTAAGAAGTAGTCATTGTGCGGATTACTTCGAGGTAGGCATGACAAACTCAGCACCTTTTGAGATGCTCTCAGGCCAACGCTGCATCACGCTCTTCTGCTTGGTATAAAAGCGCACACCTTCTTTGCCATAGGCGTGGGTATCACCAAATAAGGAGCGCTTCCAGCCGCCAAATCCATGCCAGGCCATTGGCACCGGAATTGGTACATTAATACCAACCATGCCAACTTGAACGCGACGAGCAAATTCACGCGCAATATTGCCATCACTAGTAAAGCAGGCAACACCATTACCGAACTCATGCGCATTTACGAGCTCAAGTGCTTCACTGAAGTTTGGCACACGCACACATGAGAGGACCGGACCAAAGATTTCTTCTTTATAAATGGTCATGTCAGGAGTAACGGCATCAAAAAGAGTGCCACCTAACCAGAAACCCTGATCAAAGCCTGGAACCTTGAGCCCACGACCATCGACCAATAAATTGGCACCTCCCGCAACACCTTTTTCAATGTAGCCTGTGATGCGATCAAGGGCCGCGCGCGTCACAATCGGACCCATCTCCGCATCCAACTCAAGACCATTCTTCACTTTCAGGGTTTTGGTGCGCTCAATCAGTTTTGGCATAAGCTTATCTGCCGCGTCACCCACCAAAACAGCAACCGAGATCGCCATGCAGCGCTCGCCAGCTGAGCCATAGGCTGCACCCACTAAGGCATCCACTGCTTTGTCGATATCAGCGTCGGGCATGACGACCATGTGGTTCTTGGCACCGCCCAAGGCTTGCACGCGTTTACCAAAATGAGCGCCACGCTCATAGATGTAATTAGCGATCGGGGTGGAGCCCACAAAGCTAATTGCTTTGACATCAGGATGCTCAATCAAGGCATCGACAGCTTCTTTATCGCCTTGCACCACATTAAATACGCCATCAGGTAAGCCAGCCTCTTTTAGGAGTCGTGCGAGTAATAAGGATGCCGATGGATCAGTGGGACTTGGTTTGAGAATAAAGGTATTGCCGCAAGCAATGGCTACAGGGAACATCCACATCGGCACCATGACCGGGAAGTTAAATGGAGTGATCCCGGCTACAACACCCAAAGGTTGACGCATGACCCAGTTATCAATATCGGTCGAGACCTGCTCGGTGTAGTCGCCCTTTAAAAGCTCCGGAATAGCGGTCGCAAATTCGAGGATCTCAATACCGCGAGTGACCTCACCCTGAGCATCCGTAAATACTTTGCCATGCTCCGCAGTGATGATGGCAGCTAGCTCATCGCGATGACGGTTTAATAACTCAAGATACTTGAAGAGGATACGAGCACGACGAAGTGGTGAGGTATTAGCCCATGCAGGGAAGGCTGCTTGTGCGGCAGCCACTGCCTTACCAACATCCGCTTTGCTTGCCAATGCAACACGTCGAGCCACAGAGCCCTTGGCGGGGTTGTATACATCAGCAAAGCGGGTGCCTTGAGGTAAAACAATCTGGCCGCCAATATAATGGGCGATATCTTCTTTAATTTCAAAGGCTTGGGGAGCGTTCATAGTCGTCGAGTCTCTAAATTTTTTGTATTTGGCCAGTTGAATTGAGGCCAAATTAGGTGGATGAAATCAGTTGGTATCATTTTAATCCTTTCAGCCATTTTTGCTTATTTGCGCCATGAGTCTTCTTTTCTCTGAGTACCAACTCCAATCCCCACAGGGCCCTCTGCGATTACCCAATCGAGTCGTTGTAGCGCCGATGTGCCAGTATTCAGCTCAGGAGGGTGAGGCAAGTGATTGGCATCTAATGCATTGGGGTAATTTGCTTAACAGTGGCGCAGGACTTTTTATTATCGAAGCTACCGCAGTAAGCCCTGAAGGTCGCATCACGCCATACTGTTTGGGATTATGGGATCAAAAAACTCAGACTGCATTAGAAGATAAATTAGTACGCGCGCGCAAACTAGCACCCAAGACCCCAATCATTATTCAATTAGCGCATGCCGGTCGTAAGGCCTCAAGTGCTGCGCCCTGGCAAGGCGGTCAGATCCTGCCGGCAGATAACGGTGGCTGGGAGACTCAGGCGCCGTCAGCGATTCCGCAGTTGGAGGGTGAGCGCAAGCCCCATGAGTTAAGTACTCTCGAGATACAGACCATTATTCAGAACTTTGTGCAGTCAGCACAGCGTGCAAAAGTAATTGGGATTGAAGGGATTGAGTTGCATGCAGCACATGGCTATCTCTTGCATCAGTTCTTATCCCCAATTGCTAATCAACGGCAAGATCAGTATGGCGGTTCTTTAGAAAACCGCATGCGCTTTGTATTGGAGCTATTTAGTGCGGTTCGTAAGGAGTGGCAGGGGGTTTTGGGAGTTCGACTCTCTGCATCGGATTGGATTGAGAATGGTTGGACTCTTCTTGAGTCGGTTGAGCTTAGCAAACAACTAAAGCAATTGGGGTGTGATTACATCCATGTTTCATCTGGAGGCATTTCTCCACAACAGCAAATTAAGTTAGGACCAAACTATCAAGTGCCATTTGCTAAAGAAATTAAACAAAAAACAGGAATGGCAACCATGGCAGTTGGTTTAATTACTGAGCCACTCCAAGCAGAGGCCATCTTGCAAAACCAAGAAGCGGACTTAATTGCACTAGCCCGTGCCTTTTTATATAAACCCCGTTGGGGCTGGGAGGCCGCAGCTGCACTGCAGGGACATGTGGCGGCTAGTCCGCAATATTGGCGCTGTCTGCCACGCGAAGCCCAGGCAGTGTTTACCAATGTCAAAATGGGTCAGCGTTAACATTACAAAATAACAAGGGTCAACTTACGGAGACAGATCATGCCAGCACTGCAATTTTCAAAGCACAAATTAATCATCGGTATCCTGGCTAGCGCATTGCTGGCAATTGGCTCACTCCAGGCTCAAACCTTTCCAGATCGTCCTATTACTATTGTGGTTCCAGTTCCTCCGGGGGGATTGGTTGATGCGTCGGCTCGTTTGCTAACGGAGCCCCTTAACCGCGTTACTGGTCAATCCATCATTATTGATAACCGCCAAGGTGCGAGTGGCAATATTGCCTATCAATTTGTGGCAAAGAGTAAACCGGACGGCTATACCTTATTGGCTTCCTACTCCGGTTACCACGCTGCTAATCCTTTGCTCATGGATAAATTAAGCTGGGATCCATTCAAGGATTTCACGCCGATCGCCTTGCTGACGGTCGCTATGAATGTCATTGCCGTTCATCCATCGGTTCCAGTCAATAATCTCAAGGAGTTTATTGCCTATGCGAAAGCCAATCCTGGTAAGTTGAACTACGCCTCTCAGGGCAATGGCTCTGTATCGCATATCGGTACCGAGATCTTTGAGCAAGCGACCGGAATTAAATTAACGCATGTTCCCTATAAGGGATCGGGTCAAGCGATTCAAGATGTCTTGGCAGGTCAAGTTCAAGTCTTTATTACAACCCCACCTTCGGTGATGGGTCATGTACAAACTGGCAAACTAAAAGCACTTGCAGTTACAGGTAAAGCACGTCACCCGATGATGCCTAATGTGCCCACAGTTGCTGAAGCTGGCCTACCTGGTTTTGAACTAGAGTCTTGGGTTGCTTTATATGCTCCCGCTGGAACACCTGCAGCGATCGTGAACAAACTAACGCAGGATGTCAAAAAGGCCTTGGAGCTTCCTGAAGCCAAGCAACGGGCTGATGCAGCAGGTATCGAGGTGCGTTATCTCAATCCACAGGCTACAGATGCCTTGTTGAAGAAAGAAATTGCACTGATGCAAAAGGCTATCAAAACAGCCAATATCAAGCTTGATTAAGCGCTATTGGGTCGGACAAGTTTTGTGCAAGGGCATGCGCCACACTAAGCAGTAGACGATCGCGTCTTGGGCCTGCCACTAAGGTTACGCCCACTGGCAAGCCTTGAGGACCAGTTGTTACGGTTAGGTTGATGCAGGGTAAGCCCATCAAGGTCCAGCCGCGACTAAATATTGGATCTCCGGTTTGCTCTAGGGTATTAGGTGCTTCCCCAGTCGCGCTCGGCGCAATCAGAATTTCGTTTTGAACCTTAAGGCCTCCGCCGAGATCTACACCGGCTCGCCACGCTTGGGTTAAGGCCTCACTGTATTGCTGATAGTGAATTTGATCACCGCGTTGAATAATCGTTTGCAGGGTTGTACTAATTTGATCAAGGTGATTCAGTTTTTCAAAGGTAAAGCTCTTGGCCATCTCAAACAACATGATCTGCGTTTGAATCTCGCTGAGCTTGTCGCAAGAGTGCGGCAGAGTAATTTCAGAAACACCACCTTTTGCAAAGGGTTTGGCAGCAAAGGCAGCTAAGGAGAGGGCAGCTATAGTTTCTTGCTGAGCCATGGCAAAGTCAGATGTTTTACAAATACCAATGCGTACCTTGTGATCAAGTGGATCGATCTTGGCAAGATCATGATCTGTGGACATCGCAGCAACCCCAAGCGCTACATCTGAAACCGTGCGCCCGAATGCCCCAAGAGTGTCGAGCGATACCGATAAACTCTTCACGCCCCCAGTGCTAATCTTGCCGTAACTCGGTTTATAACCAACCACACCACAATAACTTGCCGGCCGAATAATCGATGCAGCAGTTTGACTACCAGTGGCTAGGGGCACCATGCAATCTGCTACAGCAGCAGCTGAGCCACTCGAGGACCCGCCTGGGGTATGTTTGAGGTTGCGGGGGTTGCAGGTCGGACCGGGCTTGAAGCTAGCAAACTCCGTGGTAACGGTCTTCCCTAAAACGATTGCTCCAGCCTCTCGCATCAGAGAGACCGAGACCGCATCACAGACGGGATGATTATTGCCATAAATCGGTGAACCATAGTAGGTAGGTAGATCATGCGTATCAAAAAGATCTTTAACGCCAATAGGGAGGCCATGCAGTATTCCTCGGAACGCGCCACGATCGAGCTCGCGGGCAGTAATTAAGGCATGTTCTTTTGCAAGACTGACCCAGGCATGGACATGATTCTCGCGCAAACCAATTTGGTTTAGGCAATCGAGTAAGAGATCTTCCGCCTTGATTTCTCGTTGGGCGAGTGCTTTGATGGCTTGGCTGGCGCTGAGATTAGCTAGATTCTTCAAGGAATGGATCCCTTTGCAGGAAATACGTTTATGCTCATGAAACAATACCACTGTCCCTTTTAGAATACCCCAATTTATTTTCTTTCTCCCAGTTCCAGATAATGAGTAATCCAGCTGCATTACATACAACCCGTGAAGCATGGTTGCAAGACGGTGTTCGTCACTTAGAGCCAATTTTTTCAAAGGCTGGCTATGCCATTCCACCTGTTCGTGTGTCGTGTGGCTTTCCAGCTTCGAGTAGCCCACGAACCACCTTGGGGCAATGTTGGCCTCGGGAGCGATCGGGTGGTGGTGTGAATGAGATCTTTATTTCACCAAAATTAGATGATCCCGTTGCGCTCCTCGATACTCTGTTACATGAACTCTGCCATGCAGTCGATGATTGTCATAGTGGTCACGGCGAAGATTTCAAAGGCATTTGCCAATCAGTTGGTCTAGAAGGGCCGGCACGTATGGCCCATGCCTCAGAGGAGTTGCAGGTTCGGTTGATGACCATTAGCCAAAAATTAGGTCCGTACCCCCATCAGGCTATTGTCTTTCCCCCACCTCGGGCCAGCAATCTCAGTCGGAATAAAGCCAAGTGCTCTCAATGCGGCTATGAGGTCACTCTACTCAAGCGCTGGGCAAGTTATGGCGCACCGATTTGCCCAAAAGATAATATTCGGATGGAGGAACTTGCTCTATCAATCCCCGCTGCTGAAACCGATGAAGAAATGAAAGAGAAAGAGCGTAAGGCGGATCGAGAGATCCGCAGAGCGATCAGCTAGTAAAATGCCATGCTTTAGTAATTAAGAAAGAGTTGTTACTCATGAACACCAAGAAAAAAGTAATGAATCCAAAAATCGCCGTCATTCCTGGGGACGGAATTGGTAAAGAGGTGATGCCTGAGGGCGTGCGCGCTTTGGAAGCAGCTGCCCGTAAATTTGGGATTTCCTTTCAGTTTGATCACTTTGACTTTGCCAGCTGCGACTACTACCAAAAGCACGGCAAGATGATGCCTGACAATTGGTTTGATACCTTAATGAAATACGACGCCATCTTTTTTGGTGCCGTCGGTATGCCTAATGTTTTGCCTGACCACCTATCTTTATGGGGTAGTTTGATTCAGTTCCGTCGTGGCTTTGATCAATACGTCAATTTGCGCCCTGTGCGTCTGCTACCCGGTGTACCTTGCCCGCTAGCTAATCGCAAACCAGGTGATATTGATTTCTTTGTGGTACGTGAGAACACGGAAGGCGAGTATTCCGCAGTGGGTGGCAAGATGTTTGCTGATACCGAGCGCGAGATTGTGGTGCAAGAGTCGGTATTCTCGCGCCATGGCGTTGATCGCATTCTGAAGTTTGCCTTTGATCTTGCCCAGAGCCGTCCCAAAAAGCATTTAACCTCCGCGACAAAATCAAACGGTATCGCGATTACCATGCCCTATTGGGATGAGCGGGTTGAGGCGATGGCAAAAAATTATGCCGATGTGCGTACCGATAAGTACCATATTGATATCCTAACCGCACAGTTTGTGATGAACCCCGATCGTTTTGATGTTGTGGTTGCTTCCAACTTATTTGGTGACATCCTCTCTGATTTAGGGCCAGCCTGTACCGGAACGATTGCTGTGGCTCCATCTGCCAGCATTAATCCTGAGGGTAAGTTCCCCTCCTTATTTGAGCCTGTTCATGGATCGGCTCCCGATATTTACGGCAAGAAGATTGCCAACCCAATTGGCCAAATCTGGAGTGGCGCTTTAATGCTTGAGCACCTTGGTTACCCTGAGGCTGGTCAAGCTGTGTTTAATGCCATTGAGAAGGTTTTATCTGCTGGGGTTGGGCATGCGCCACTGACCCCGGATATTGGTGGCAAAGCAAGTACTGAAGATTTGGGTAAGGCAATCGCCGCAGCGATTTAGTACCCATTAAATGAAGAGTAATCAAAGGCCCCAGACTGGGGTCTTTTTACTTGCCTTGCTGATCTCATCCAACACTGTCGTGTGCGCTTCACAATCGAGATCGCTTGCCTTGAAATAAACCAGATTTGTGGGTAGTGGGGCCTTCTCAAGACCATTTAACCCAGATGCGCTGTAATCAATCAAGTCAATCGTAAGATCATCTTGGCCGCGCGTCATGGCTAAATAAACTTCTGCCAAAAGTTGCGCATCGAGGAGAGCGCCGTGGAGGGTGCGATGCTCGTTACTAATCGCAAAGCGTTCACACAAGGCATCTAAGGAGTTCCGCTTTCCAGGGAACATACGTCTAGCATCGACCAGGGTATCGACTACCTTGCCAACATGCTCGGTGAAGCTGGGCCGCTTGAGGAGGGTGAACTCACTATTAAGGAAGGATAAATCAAAGGGTGCATTATGAATAATCACTTCAGCATCTTTAACAAACTCAGTCAGCTCATCCACAATCTGGGCAAACAAAGGCTTGTCGGATAAGAATTCGCGAGAGAGACCATGCACCGCAAATGCACCCTCGGCAATATCCCGTTCAGGATTAATGTAGTGGTGAAGCGTTTTACCCGTCTGACGACGGTTGATCAGTTCGATGCAACCGATTTCAATAATGCGGTCGCCGGTTGCGGGGTTGAGACCAGTAGTCTCTGTATCTAAAATAATTTGACGCATAGTTGATTGTAAAAGCCTTAGGTATCTCTAAGCATCTCGGGTGGTATCTCCATCGGACCCTTACCAGCATATTGATCGAGATACAAATAGATGACTGGGGTAATAAATAAAGTAACAAACTGCGACAGGATGAGACCGCCGACCACGCTCACGCCCAAGGGCTGGCGCAATTCTGCGCCAGCGCCTAAGCCCAGCGCGATCGGTAGGGCGCCCATAATGGCTGCGAGGGTGGTCATCATGATGGGTCTAAACCGCAAGATACAGGCTGACCGAATTGCCTCGGTGGGACTCATATTCTGCTTGCGCTGAGCTTCAAGCGCAAAGTCGATCATCAGAATGGCATTTTTCTTGACAATGCCAATCAGCATCAAGATGCCAATGGTCGCAATAATGGTGAGCTCCATCCCAAATATCCACAGGCAGAGTAATGCACCAATAGCTGCAGACGGCAAACCTGCCAAGATGGTGATCGGATGAATGTAGCTCTCGTAGAGAACCCCTAGAAGAATGTAAATAACCAGCAAAGAGGCAATGATCAAAATAAATTGCCCACTTTGATTGCCTTTAAACACCTTGGCGTCACCACCATAACTGGTAATGATGGAGGGCGGTAACTGAATTTCTTTGACATACTTTTCAATCTTGTCGGTCGCCTCACCCAGCGCTACGTCGGGCGCCAAATTAAAGGACAGGGTCACTGCAGGGATCTGACCTTGATGGTTGACCGAAGTGGGTCCAATCGTTCTCTTAAATGTGGCAAGACTGGAGAGTGGGATGAGTTGGTTGGTAGAGCGGCCACGCACAAATACCTTACCGAGATCAGTTTCAAATTGGCGTTGATCCTCCGCGGTCTCCAAAATAACGTAATACGTGTTCACGCTCGTATAAATCGTCGAGACCTGACGTTGGCCAAAGGCGTTATACAAAGCCTGCCGAATATCCGCAACGGTTACACCGGACTGCGCCGCCTTATCTCGATTGATATCAATTTGAACATTGAGACCCCTTAGCTGAGAGTCGCTAGTGACATCTCGAAATAGGGGGTCGGTTCGTAGTTTTTGCAAGAGTTTCTCGGACCACTCATTGACACCCTCAAAACCCACACTTTGCAGCGTGAACTGATAACGGCTCTTACTGGTTCGCCCCCCGAGTTGAAGGTTTTGCACGGGCCGCATAAATACCTGAATGCCAGCCAAGTCTTTGAACTTCGCTCGTAAGTCCTCGATGACTTTGGTCATGGACTCTCGATCACCGCGAGGCTTAAGCACAATAAAGAACCGACCTGTATTACTTCCACTACTTAAATTACCACCCAGAATGGAAACAAAGTTCGCTATATTCGGATCATTGGCCACTATCTCCGCTGCTTTATCTTGCAGCTCTAGCATCGCCTTAAATGAGATGTCCTGATCAGCTTCTGTGGTTGCAGTAATTTGACCAATATCTTCTTCAGGAAAAAAGCCTTTGGGGGTGTAGATAAACATTGCGATCGTAATCACAAAGGTGGCAATGGCAATCCAGAGCACTTGTTTACGCTTCTCAAGGGCGCGATCTAAATAGTGAACATAGGTTTTTTGGGTCCAGTCAAACCAACGATCAAACTGTTTGGTAATGGCAAACTCAGGCGGCTGTTGACCGGGCTTGGGAAGGAAGCGGCTGCAGAGCATTGGCACGAGGGTGAGCGAGACCACTGCAGAAACCAAAATTGCAAGCGTTACTACTACGGCAAACTCTCTAAAGAGTAAGCCAATCGGCCCTTCCATGAAGAAGAGGGGAATAAATACCGCAACCAAAGAGAGTGAGATCGAGATGATGGTGAACCCAACCTCGCGACTGCCTTTGAGGGCAGCTTTGAGAGGATCCATGCCCTCATCGACATAGCGCACGATATTTTCTAGGACCACGATCGAGTCATCGACTACTAGACCAACCGCTAAGGTGATGCCCAACAGCGATACGTTATCAAGGCTATACCCCATGAAGTAGAGCAGGAAGAAGGCACCAATGAGCGAGATGGGTAAGCTCAGAGAAGGGATGACTGTTGCTGAAATATGCTTGAGGAACAGGAAGATGACTAAAACAACTAGCGCAACCGTTAGCCCTAATGTGAAATTAACATCGTGGATTGCCTCACGAATAGAGAGGGAGCGATCATTAATTAGGGTGAGCTTGATTGATGCAGGTAATTGCTTCTCAAACTGCGGAATCATTGCTTTGACAGCATCAACAACCTTGACGGTATTGGCATTGGGTTGGCGCTGTATCGCAAGGGCAATCGAGCGCTCGCCATTAGTGGTTGCCAGTGTACGAACGTTTTCATAGCTCTCGATGACCTCAGCAACGTCGCGCAGATAGATTGGCAAACCATTCTTTTGGGCAACGATGATATTGGCAAAGTCGGCAGCAGACACTAATTGTTTATTGGCATAGATCGTTAGTAACTGGCGGGGGCCTTCTAAGACACCCACAGGCGTATTGGAGTTAGCTTTGTTAATCGCAATGGATAAGTCTTCCATTGTCAGGTTATGTACCGCCAAGGAATCAGGGCGCGCTTGAACTCGAATGGCATAGCGCTTGATACCGAACACATTGACCTGGGCAACACCATCGATCGTTGATAGGGTTGGTGAGATCAGGTTTTCAGCAAAATCGTTGAGCTCCGACAAATCCATGGACGGTGAGGTCATGGCAATAATTAATACCGGTGCATCGGCAGGATTTACTTTCCGATACGAAGGGGGTACGGTCATTTCGATTGGCAGGCGACGTTGTGCTCGTAAGAGTGCAGCCTGCACATCGACTGCTGCCTTATCGATATCGCGATCGTTATTGAACTCAAGGGTGATATTGGTCGTACCCAAGAAGTTGGTGGAGCTGATCACCGAGATGCCATCGATTGTGGAAAACTCTTTCTCCAGGGGGAGGGCTACGGAGGCCGCCATGTTCTCCGGAGAGGCGCCAGGTAATGATGCCGATACTGAGATTACGGGGGTATTAAAACTGGGAAGGGCAGCAACTGGAATACGGGTATAGGCAATTGCTCCAGCAATCACCGTTACTACCGAGAGTAGTACGGTCATTACCGGACGTCGGATACATAGCTCAGAGAGCGTCATTTTTTCTCAGTGGGTTTTGACTCAGACGGTTTTGCATCAGCAGGCTTTGACTCGGCTGAGCTCGCATCGGCTGGTTTTTGCTCTGCGGCTGCAGGTTTGGCTGCGGGGGTAGCTGATTGAGCCGATTTGCCTTCTCTAATTTTGCTGCCCGGCCTTAAGTTTTGCTTTCCTTCAACCACAATCCGTTCGCCAACTTCAACCCCTGTAATAGCAGAATTGCCTTGGTACTCATAAGTCACTTTAATTGGCTTGAGACTCACCTTATCGTCTTGGCCAACGGCATAAATAAAGCGACCGCGCGCATTAATCACAATTGCTTGGGATGGCACCACAATGGCATCCTTGAGGATATTAGCCTGCAACTTAACTTGGGCAAATTGACCGGGCAGTACAGTGCGCTTGTCATTGCTGATTTGCGCCTTCACGCGAACTGCACCGATTGCCGGATCAACTTGATTGTCAACCACAATGACTTTACCTTCGTAGACCTGTGGGCGATTGTCGCCAACCGTTACTGACACTTTTAAATTCGTTGGATCACTCTGTAATAAAAGAGGAATGTTGTTCTCGCCCACAATAAATTGCACATTGATGGGATCCAATTGAGTAATGGTGACCATTGCACCAGTGGTGGATGTAGCTGTTGAGGTTGTTGTCGAGACCACCACATTACTAGCTTGCACCAGAGATCCTGGAAAGACGTTAATAATGCCAGCGCGCCCGTCAATCGGAGACCGGATATGGTCATACGAAAGTTGTACTTCGGCAGCTCGCGCTGTTGCCATCGCTGATTTTGCATTCGCTTCAGCCGTATCGAGACCGGCCTTAGAAATAAAGTTTTTGGCCACCAACTCTTTGGCGCGTTGTAACTGGCGTTGCGCATCATCGGCGAGGGCCTTTGCTTTGTCGTAGTTGGCACGATCATTGCGGTCATCAAGGGTAAAGAGTAGTTGTCCCTTTTTGACATCCTGACCTTCTTTAATGTGGATTTCTTTGACTGTGTTGGTAACCATCGGACGGATATCAACAATGCTGGCTGCAACGACTGTACCGGTGGATTCAATAATGATGGGTACATCTTTTTTCTCGAGAACCATGGTGACCACCGTTTGTGGTCCACCGCGCTTATCCGGAGCTGGGCAAAAATGGTCATACGCTTTATTGCCGGCATAGATCACAATGAGCAGGATCAGAATGCGCCATTTATGTTTCACAACAAAGGTTTTTACTTTGCCTAGATCAATCCCCTGAATACGAGAGAGCAGGCCGCAGCCCCATGACATGAACTTCTTTTTGAGCTGCTCGAATGTGGATAATTTTTCAGTCACAGCGTTAGTCTAAATAGCTTTTATATTGAATGGGTTAAGGCATTCTCTCATAAGCCATATCACCCTGTAGATTTAGTCTCCACCATGCTTACTTTGAGCCCAGAAACTCCTCGACCCCGCGATTGGCCAGTTGATCGGCAAGTTCATTACCGGGATGGCCGTTGTGTCCCCGCACCCAGTGCCATTCGATCTGGTGTCCTGGGAGGAGGGCATCGAGCTCCTGCCAGAGATCTAGGTTTTTGACCGGCGATTTATCAGCGGTTTTCCAGCCCCGTGCTTTCCACCCAGCAAGCCATTCGGTGACCCCTTTTTGAACATATTGGGAGTCTGTATAGAGTTCGACAATACTGGCTTGTTTAAGCGCTTTGAGTGCATGGATCACAGCACTCATCTCCATGCGGTTGTTGGTGGTGGAGTGAGCGCCGCCATGCATGTGTTTCTCATGATGACCGGCACGCAAGACCACACCCCAACCACCAGGCCCCGGGTTTCCCTTACATGCTCCATCGGTATAAATCGTGATGTGCGGTTTACTCATGCTCTCTTTATACCTGTTCTGTAGTGTGTTGACTGGTATTTTGGGTAGCCGGATTAAATTGCGGGATCGCTTGCAATGCTCGTTTGGGTACTCGTCCAACTAGACGGGTACCCGCATGCCGTTTAATCGCAGAGATTAAGAAGACTGAGCCAAAAATAGGCCACCAACGATTACCCATGTTTTCCAGAAAGGCCATCCGCGCCATATTTTTCTCTTTGCGAAGCGGCAGGCGATAGCAGGCAAAGTGGCCACGGTCGACCGAGTAGTCCAAGAGCTTGAGCCAATCCTTGACACGCAGCAAACTCATGAACTGACCCTCTGTGGGTAGATAGGCATGGCCCACAAGGCGACCCATGTATTGGCGCAGACCCCAAAGACTTGCAGGATTAAAGCCAGAGATCACGACACGTCCTTCAGGAATTAAAACGCGATCGACCTCGCGCAAGATTTGATGGGGATCTTTGGCAAACTCTAGAACATGGGGCAGAACAACCAGATCGATCGATTGATTTGCAAAGGGAAGCTCTTCCGGAAGGCCTTCAATCGATTGATAGGGTAATTCACCGCTGGATTGAGAAGCGCCATGCGATAGAAGCATGAGTTTGAGAGAAATGCGATTCTCTTCAAGGGTATTCATTTGGGGTAATCCAATTTGCAGGGCGTGATAACCAAATACATCGCT
Organism: Burkholderiaceae bacterium; assembly: GCA_027486235.1. Lineage (GTDB taxonomy): Bacteria > Pseudomonadota > Gammaproteobacteria > Burkholderiales > Burkholderiaceae > Polynucleobacter > Polynucleobacter hoetzingerianus. The sequence continues at coordinate 4,506 of JAIXPN010000019.1, read as the reverse complement.
GACCGCTTGATTAAAGAGCAATTGCTCGGATTGCAGAATGTATTGACCCGGAGGGGACTGCAACCAAGTTTCCCAGGAGTCCTCAGGAGCATCCTTGCTCTGCAGATTGGGGGGAGTGCTTGTTATCATAGATGGATTGACTTGTGTCCCAAGGGTTTGTTTATGGCTTCAAATTCGACGCTACACGTTTGGCCTATTCCCGCCTTTACTGACAATTACATCTGGTGCATTCGGGACAGCCAATCTGCTGTCCTGGTGGATCCGGGAGACGCCAAACCCGCAATTCAGTATCTGCAGCAAGAGCGCCTCCATCTCACTGGCATTCTAATCACTCATTACCATGCTGACCATATCGGCGGCCTAAAGGATTTGGTGGCGTGGGGGCAATCCCAGGGCTTGTCTTTTCCGATCTATGGCCCGGCAGCAGAAGATATTCCTGAACGTACCCATGCCTTGTTAGAGGGGGATCGGGTTGAGTTTGCTCAACCGGCAATTCATCTGCGGGTGCTTGAGGTTCCTGGCCATACCCTAGGTCATATTGCCTATGTGGCTGATACAGCCCACAACTCTGGCCAACCCCCCAAACTTTTTTGTGGCGATACTTTATTTGCCTCTGGTTGCGGCCGCTTGTTTGAGGGCACCCCCAGTCAAATGTCATCCTCTTTGGCAAAGTTCTTAGCCTTGCCCGCAGATACCTTGGTGTATTGTACCCACGAGTACACCTTATCCAATATTCGGTTTGCAATGGCGGTGGAGCCTAATAATCACGATTTGCAACAATGGTCTAAAACTGCTCATGATCTTCGGCAAAATAATCAACCTACCGTTCCCACAACGATTGGTCACGAGCGACGTGTCAACCCATTTATGCGTTGTGATCAAGAGCCCGTCATGATTGCCGCAGAGAATGCGATTGGTAAAAAACTGAACACTTCGGCTGAGGTCTTGGCGGTGGTGCGCGCTTGGAAGGATCGGTTTTAAGATGAACATCAGTCGCTCCCTAAGGATTGTGAGCAGCGTGCTGGTTTTGCTACTCAGCGCTTGCGCCACTACGAACAATGAGTGGTCTCCCAGCGCCGACACCAAGCGCGACCCACGAGCGGCCAAGGCGCCCCGTGTTGACCTGAGCAAGCAATCGGTTAGTAGTTTGATGGCGCCATCAAATAATTTATGGATGCATATTCGGCAAGGATTTCAGTTACCTGAGTTAGATAGTCCTTTGGTTCAGCAGCAAACCCGTTGGTTGGCAGCGCGCCCTGATTACGTCGATCGCTCAATGATGCGCTCTTCGCGCTATCTCTTTTACATTGTTGAAGAAGTGAACCGGCGCAATATGCCCAGTGAGTTGGCACTATTACCCTTTGTCGAGAGCGCTTTTAATCCAGAAGCGAAGTCAACCGCTAAAGCAATGGGAATTTGGCAGTTCATGCCCAAAACAGGTAAAGATTTCAAGCTTACACAAAACATCTTTCGTGACGAGCGCCGTGATGTTTTGCAATCGACTAATGCGGCACTCGATTATTTGCAGCGACTCTATAACCAATTTGGTGATTGGCAGTTAGCCCTTGCAGCGTATAACTGGGGGGAGGGGAATGTCGCTAAAGCCATTAAACGCAATCAAGCACAACGCAAGCCAACAGACTATCTCAGCCTAACGATGCCACGAGAGACGCGCGAGTATGTACCGAAATTAATGGCGTATAAAAATATCGTGATGGATCCTGCTGCTTACGGAATTGTTTTGCCAGAGGTAGAGAACCATCCTTATTTTGTAGCGATTGATGTGACCCGCGACATCGATGTTGAAGTGGCAGCACAACTCGCGGAAATGTCCTTAGCGGATTTCAGAAACCTCAATCCTGCATTCAATAAGCCTGTCATTTTGGGAGCGACCGATCAACAAATGCTCTTACCATTTGCCCGCGCTGAACTGTTTCAAATGAACTTGGCTAGCTATACCAAGCCACTGTCCTCCTGGACTGCCTTAACGGTAACCAAGAGCGAGACCCCTGAGCAATTAGCAACTCGTCTAGCGCTTAATCCTCAGGTGATTCGGGATGTGAACAATATCCCCCGTGGGATGCGCATTCGGGCAGGATCGACCGTTTTGATCCCCAAACCCCCAGGAAAAGACTCGGATATTCCGGTGCATTTGGCCGAGCATGGACAGTTGCAGCTGGATAAGGCTGCACCGCCAAAACCCAAGACCAGCAAGCCTGCACAAGCAAACGCGTCCAATAAGCCAAGCTCAACTGGCAAATCCGCCAGCACTCAGCAGAAGTCCCCATCGACAAATACAACAAAATCAGCGAAAACTGGAAGCAATACAGGCTCTGGGGTGAGTGCCGCTGTCAAAACCTCCCCTTAGACCACAGCCCTTGATCATTACCTGTTTTGAGAGGAATGCGGTATGAGTATTGGTTACAAATCATTTCATGAGAGTTCGGTCAAAGACCCCAAGGGATTTTGGACCGAGCAGGCCAAGTTAGTCGATTGGCATAAGCCCTTTGAACAAGTTTTGGATTACTCCAAACCGCCATTTGCCAAATGGTTTATCGGTGGTCAAACCAATCTCTGTCATAACGCGGTTGATCGACACCTCAAGGATCGTGCCAAGCAAACTGCATTAGTTGCTGTCTCCACCGAGACCGAGCAAGAGCGCGCCTATACCTTTGAAGAGTTGCATACCGAAGTCAACCGCATGGCTGCCATTTTGCAAGCGCATGGGGTGCGCAAAGGGGATCGTGTTCTCATCTATATGCCAATGATTGCAGAAGCGTGTTTTGCGATGTTGGCCTGCGCTCGTATTGGGGCAATTCATTCGGTGGTGTTTGGAGGTTTTGCCTCCCATAGCCTGGCCTCGCGGATTGATGATGCCAAACCCAAAATGATTATTACGGCAGAGGCGGGGATGCGCGGCGGTAAAGCAGTTCCCTACAAGCCGCTTTTGGACGAGGCCATCACCCTAGCAAGCTCTAAACCTGAGAAAGTGTTGATTGTGAACCGCGGTCTCAGTGAATACAGCACTGTAGCCAATCGCGATATTGATTACGCAAGTGAGCGTGAGAAACATCTCAATACAAAGGTGCCCGTGGAGTGGGTTGACGCAACCCATCCATCGTATATTTTGTACACCTCAGGCACCACCGGTAAACCGAAGGGTGTACAGCGTGATACGGGCGGCTATGCGGTGGCATTAGCAAGCTCGATGCGCCTAATCTTTGGCGGTAATCCTGGTGAAACCATGTTCACAACATCCGATATTGGTTGGGTGGTTGGACATAGCTACATTATTTATGGCCCCTTGATTAATGGCATGGCCACGATCATGTATGAGGGCACGCCTTTGCGACCTGATGCTGGCATTTGGTGGAGCTTGGTTGAAAAGTACAAGGTCTCGGTGATGTTCTCTGCACCGACGGCGGTGCGAGTGCTCAAAAAACAAGATCCTGCATTCCTAAGCAAGTACAACTTATCCACCTTGCGCACTCTGTTCTTAGCGGGCGAGCCCTTAGACGAGCCGACTGCATCATGGATACATGATGCGCTCAAGAAACCGGTGGTCGATAACTACTGGCAAACGGAAACCGGCTGGCCTATTTTGGCAATTCAGCGGGGCGTTGAGGTGATGCCGCATAAATTTGGTTCACCTGGTGTGCCGGTGTATGGGTACAACATGAAGCTCTTGGATGAGGCGACCGGAGCAGAACTTGGCCCCGATCAAAAAGGGGTGGTTGCAATTGAGGGGCCCTTACCCCCAGGGTGTATGCAAACCGTTTGGGGCGATGATCAGCGCTTTGTCAAGACCTATTGGGAAACAGTACCGGGCAAGACGGTGTACTCCACCTTTGATTGGGCGATTAAAGATAAAGATGGTTATTTCTTTATCTTGGGTCGAACCGATGATGTCATTAATGTCGCAGGCCATCGCCTGGGAACACGTGAGATTGAAGAGAGTATCTCTAGTCATGCGAATGTGGCAGAAGTTGCTGTGGTTGGTGTTGAAGATCAACTCAAGGGTCAGGTTGCCATCGGATTTGTGATTGCAAAAGATCCAGCCAAAGTAGCCAATATGGAAGCCGAGGTCATGAAGACCGTGGACTCGCAACTTGGTGCAGTCGCTAGACCTGCACGTGTTTACTTAGTCAGCGCATTACCCAAAACACGTTCAGGCAAGATCGTGCGTCGCGCATTACAAGCGGTTGCTGAAGGGCGCGATCCGGGCGACATTAGCACCATGGAAGATCAATCGGTGTTGGCACAAATTAAGCAGGTGATTGGGAAGTAGTTCGTAGCAGCCTTCCAGGGCTTCACCTTAGCTAGAGTCAGTGGCTTTGCCGAGTGATCGGCAAGGAACTGGTATCATTACGCCTATTAGTAACTATTAAATTTGCCCTAGCGCTTAAAGACACTTACCTCCCCGCAATTTAGCCTCGGGTATGTCTTTTGGGGCAAAAAGTGTTGGACGGCAACAGGGTATTGGAGATTGTTTGTCGCCCTTGCTTC
>JAIXPN010000079.1 GCA_027486235.1 Burkholderiaceae bacterium | reverse complement strand
CTGGAAGAAGTAGGCCGTGCCGGGCACCGTAAGGTCGCTGAGCAGACTAGGTTCAAGCTCGGTGGAATGACCCACGCGCAATTGCTGACCAATGCGACCGAGCACCACAAAGGCGGGCCCATCCAGAGGGACAAACAAGCAGGGGAATGCGCGCGTATCGATCTCGCTTAACAAGCACGGCACTTCAGAGACTTGATAACCCAAGGTGGACATCGCATTTTGAATGCCCGTTAAATCGAGCGACGGTGTGTAGTACGGCAAGGATTCCGCCACATCCCGAGCGGTATATGGTGAATTAATTACTTTAAGTAAGAGGGCTAAGCTCTCCGAAAAATCGGAAACCTGCTTAAAGTTGGTATTAATGGTCTCGCCTAAATGCGTCCACTTCGCCTTGTCGCCGTTAATCAGGGCCTTGTTCTCAAAGAAGGCGCCTGGCGGCAGTGCGCGGTAATCCGCAGGTAAAGCAGATGGGCTGCTACTGCCAACCAGAGGCACTGGCGCTGAATTATTTGGAGCAATCGAACTCACGCCAGCAGCAGGTGCGTCAAACAATTGGCCTTCGTGTGCATACAAAGTACGGCTCGCCAAACGCACAAAGGATGGGCGCTCTGAAACCAGCACAATCGTGACCTTGCCTCGAATGCTACTGATGTAGTTCAGCAGCATGGCATCGCCTTCGGAATCCATGGCAGCGCTAGAGTCATCAAACAAAATCACACTGGGATTGGACGACAAGGCCCGCACAATCGCGATGCGCTGACGAAATCCTGGCGGCATTGAATCAGCCGCCATATCGCCCACAATCGAATCCCAGCCGCGCGGCATGCGCGATACGAACTCCGATAAGCCGAGGTCTTTCGCTACTTGCATAGCGGTTTCGATGCGGGAGGGATCAAAAACTGTGACGTTATCGAGCAGCGAGCCTTCAAACAAAGCGGTGCGCTGCGGCAAATACGCAACCCGCTTAGCAAGCTCCTCTAAATTAAACTCACGTAGATTTTTACCATCCAAGAGTACGTCGCCCTGCGATGGCTCGATGATGCCGGCCATTAATTGCAGCAAGGCGCTACGTCCAGAACCACTCTTGCCGCCGATCGCAACGCACTCGCCGGCATGAATGTCGAGGGAGAGGTTCTCAAAAATCGGAGTCTTGACACCCGGAAACTGAAAGGTCACCTGGTTTAGCGTAAGGCTAGAAGACTTGAGTTCGCCAGGTACCGGGCTGGACTCGAACTCCGCCACATCCTTCTCATTGGCTGGCAAGCCGGGTTTAGCCAATGCAAGATTAAGCCTATCCCGCAGAATTTGATCTTGCTGATGTTTTGACCACATTCCGCCAAGCCGTTGCAAGGGGGCCAAGGCGCGTAAGCCAAGCATGATGCACGCAGCCATCTCACCATTGGAGAGGCGATTGGTTATCACGAGATAGGCGCCAAGCGCCACCACCAATACCGTCATCAGCGGTGAAAACACAGCGCCAACGCCAGCAGACATCTCTAATGAATAGGTGACGCGCGACATGATGACAGCGCAGCTCTCTTGCAGACGCTCATACCGGCGCAGCATCAAGGACTCCATCGTCATGGATTTCATGGTGTGCACGTTTTTGAGAATCTCGGTCAGTAAATTCCCGCGGCGCAAATCCATTTCTTTTTGTTCTTTCACATCGGCGGGGTAGTCTTGCCCGTTTTGCCAGGTGATGAAGATAAAGATGCTGTAGCCCACAAATAACAGCAGGCCGATCAATGGGCTAATAAAGAAAATGATCAATAAATACAGTGCAGTGAATGGCAAATCCATTAATTGCTGGAAGGTCTGACCGGAGTAGTGGTGGCGTAAGGTCGAAATCGACTTGTACTCTTCCAAGATCGTGCCGGTGCCTTTGCGCTCAAACTCATTAATCGGCTCCGCCAATAAACGACTTGTGAGCGAAACGTAACCTTGATGCTCAAAGCGCGCCGAAATCCACGCTGTCGAGTACGAACGGAAAATCCGAATCACAGATTCCAGGGCAATGGCTACTCCTACGCCGACGCAGAACACAATTAAGGTATCTACTGAGCGCTGCGCCAAAATGCGGTCATAGAGCTGCAGCATCAAGAGCGGGAACGCCAACGCCAAGACGTTAATGATGATGCTTGCGGTAATAATCGTATTGCGCTCTTGCACAAACGCCGATAAGGAATCAACCGCGTCGCGCTCCCCCTTATTCTGAAATAGGCGCCCTGCTTGGCCATATACCAATCTAAGCTCGGCGCTAAATTGATTAAACTCCCCGCCCAATTGTGCAATGTACTGATTAAAGGCATTTAAATACTTACCCTCTAAGGCCCGAACGGAGTATTTTTTCGAGAGGCCCTCTCTTTCAAGACCAGTCTCATTTTTATTGCCCGAATCTAACTTGCCAGTAAAACTATTCCATTGCCGTCCCAGCCAGTGTGATGCGATACCTAAATCACGCGCTACCGTTTTGTAGATTGAGGCAAGTAGCTGATAAACCAACCGCAACAGCACATAAATGGGAGTCAAGACCCAATGGAATGCTTTGATGACCGGGGCTATCGGTTTTGCAAATGCCTCAGCGGGTTGATTCAGGTAAGCATGGATACCGACTGCCAATTGGACGATCGACTGAATTGCTCGCGCCAAGAAGCGCTGTACATAGAGTAAAGCGGGCAGCACTACTTTCACAGTAAATACATGAATCTTTTCAATCGCGCCAACCAGAACAAAAAAGGTTAATAGGACAAAGGCGACTAAGGCCTCCATCAAACCAAGGACAGGCACAAGTATCAGCTTGATTGCCTTGAGCAAAAACGCCATAGCGCCGCTTAAAAAATGGGGGTGGTTATTCATATTATTGGGCATTTAATTTGCGGTGGACGGATTGAGTGGCGCTGGGGCATTAATCATGGTGCCTTTACTATCCACACCTAAATTCGGTTTAGGGCCAACAATCTTGTCGGCTTTTTTGGCCTCTTCTGCCCAGCGCGCATCGGCTGCTGGTAATTTAGTACCGCCCAGGCATGGATCGTTCTCTAGCTTCATGCCGCCGCCGATTGACTTGAATAAATCAATCGATGCACGCAGCTGATCAAAGCGGGCCTGCACAGCCGCGTCTTCCGAATTAAATACCGCCCGCTGAATCTCGTATAGCTGCACAAAGTCCATACCGCCCAGCTCCACTACCCGCTGACTCATCACCGTCAAGCGCTGGGCCTTGTCACGGGACTGGCTTAAAGCACTGTACGCACGCGCAGTTAACTCAATACCCGATAAGGAATCCTCTACTTCACGTAGGGAAGACAGCACGGTATTGGCATAGGCTTCCAGCATCTCGATGTTTTTTGCACTCGCCAATTGAATTTGCGACTCGCGCTTACCAGCATCAAAAATATTGGCAAACAAATTACTGGTCAGGTTGTAATACAAACTCTGGGGCGCTGTTAAGGTAGACAGCAAGAAGCTACCGAAACCTGCTCCGCCCGTTAAGACAAAATTAGGCAATAAATTGGCACGCGCAGAATACAAATCGAGCTTGGCGGATTCGAGCATCGCCTCCGCACGGCGAATATCGGGTCTGCGGCACAGCAAATCGGATGGCATGCCGGGTTGCACCACGGGCACCCTGATGTTGTCGATTGAGGTGGCCTTCACCGTCAAGGTAGAAGGCGTCCTGCCAACCAATGTTGCCAAACGGTTAAACGCCCTCTCACGCTGCTGCTGCAATGCAACCACGGCAGCGCGGGTATTGTTCATCAAAATAGATTGCTGGAAAAAATCGATTTCCGTGGCATCACCCATCTGTACCCGGCGACCTAGGCCGCGGGTGAGCTCCTGAATGGCATCGAGGTTACGTTGCCCCACCCGAATCCGCTCATTAAGGGACACAATCTGAAAGTAGGCTGTCACGATGTCACCAGTGAGCGTCAGCGCGACTGCGTCGCGATTAAATTCACTGGCTAAGGCTTGGGCGTAAGCCGATTGGGTATCGAAGCCTTTTTTGCCCCAGAGGTTCACTTCGTAATTAACCAGTGCGCCCGCCTGCCAAGTCCCTTGACTGGACCATGCTGCCGTGTTGGGAGCTGAACCAATCGCAGGATACGGCGCTTGAATCGAATAACCACCAATAGCGTCAATCGTTGGGTATTCGGCAGAGCGGACAATAGCCGCTTGGGCTCGGGTTTGCGACACTCGAGCTACGGCTACGCGTAAATCAAAATTATTGGTTAAGCCTGCCTCTACTATTTGATTTAGCTCATCACTACCAAAATCAAGCCACCAGCGTTCTTTAGGCCGAGGCAGCTGCGCCTCGACTGGAGCGCGATATTCTTTTGGCATCCAGCGCACATATTCCGGACCACTAGGAGCATCG
>JAIXPN010000156.1 GCA_027486235.1 Burkholderiaceae bacterium | reverse complement strand
TTGGTATTGAAATTCCTGACGAGGAAACCGAAAAAATTACTACTGTACAGCTTGCGATTGATTTCGCTAAAACGAAAGCTGGACAGGGTTAATCTCATTATTTAGGCCCAGTCGTGCCCGCATTAAAACAACCACGTCGAGTGGTGGTCACCGGCTTAGGTCTGATTTCACCAGTAGGCAATTCAGTTGCGACCGCATGGGATAACCTCATTGCCGGTCGAACTGGTATTGCCACTATTACCAAATTTGATCACTCCGCTCTGAGCGTTCACTTTGCTGGAGAAGTGAAAGAGTTCAATGTCGAGGAGTATATCTCGGCAAAAGAAGCTCGCCATATGGATACTTTTATTCACTATGGCATTGCTGCAGGCACACAAGCGATTCGAGATAGCGGTCTCGAAGTGAACGATCAAAACGCTGAACGTATTGGCGTTCTGGTGGGTTCAGGCATTGGCGGTTTGCCAATGATCGAGGAAACCAATGCAGAGCTCCTCTCGCGTGGCCCACGTCGCATTTCTCCATTCTTTGTCCCTGGTTCGATCATTAATATGATCTCTGGCCATCTCAGTATTCTGTTTAATCTTAAGGGCCCCAATGTCGCCGCGGTAACTGCATGCACAACAGGTTTGCACAGTATTGGCTTGGCAGCTCGATTGATTCAGTATGGGGATGCCGATATGATGGTAGCCGGTGGAGCGGAGTCAACTATTTCAGCATTAGGTGTAGGTGGCTTTGCGGCCGCTCGTGCACTCTCTACTCGTAACGATGATCCTGCTACTGCCTCGCGTCCCTGGGATAAAGATCGTGACGGCTTTGTTTTGGGCGAGGGTGCCGGTGTCATGGTGCTTGAAGAATATGAGCATGCTCGGGCTCGTGGCGCAAAGATTTATGCTGAGTTATGTGGCTTTGGGATGAGTGGTGACGCTTATCACATGACCGCACCTAATATGGATGGTCCGCGTCGTTGCATGAATAATGCTTTGCGTGATGCAGGTCTAAACGCCGATCAAATACAGTATGTCAATGCCCATGGCACATCCACTCCACTGGGGGATAAGAATGAAACGGATGCTATTAAAGCAGCCCTTGGTGATCATGCTAAGAAAGTTGTTGTGAACTCCACCAAGTCGATGACTGGGCATCTTTTGGGAGGCGCTGGTGGACTTGAATCTGTATTTACCGTTCTTGCATTGCACCATCAAAAGTCTCCCCCAACCATTAATATCTTCAATCAAGACCCTGAATGTGATTTGGACTACTGCGCTAACGCGGCTAGGGACCTGAAGATTGATTACGCGGTCAAAAACAACTTCGGATTTGGGGGTACTAACGGTACCTTGATATTTGGGAAAACACCCTAATATTGAAGTTATTGCAACTAATGGGTTGGGCCTAAGCTCAATTTCTTATGAAAAAATTTCTGGTTTTAGTCTTTTCTGTACTTGGTTGGGGACTGCTTTCCTTTGCTCCCATTGCCCAGGCTCAAACAGCACCTCGGGTTGCCTTACCTGATTTTGTTGATTTGGTTGAGAAGGCAAGCCCCGCAGTAGTCAATATTCGGACGACAGAGCGTTTGGCAAATCAACCGGCTCAGGGCGCTCTTCCCCCGGGTATTCCTGACGAGCAGGCTGAGTTCTTTCGTCGCTTCTTTGGTGTGCCATTACCCGGTGCGCCTGGTGGTCCTCGCGGTCAAGGTAATCGTCGTGGACAGCCAGAAGAGATTGAGCGCGGTGTAGGTTCTGGTTTCATTATTGACTCGAATGGAGTTGTGCTTACTAATGCGCACGTTGTCGAGGGTGCAACCACAATCTATGTCACCCTTACTGATAAGCGTGAGTTCAAAGCAAAGTTATTGGGTTCTGACAAGCGAACCGATTTGGCGGTTTTAAAGATTGAGGCAAGCGGCTTACCTAGATTACCGCTGGGTGATTCATCTAAAGTGAAGGTGGGTGAGTGGGTTGTAGCAATCGGTTCCCCTTTTGGTTTGGAAAATACGGTGACCGCGGGTATCGTGTCAGCAAAAAGTCGTGATACTGGCGATTACTTACCCTTTATACAGACTGATGTTGCGGTGAACCCAGGAAATTCTGGTGGCCCACTCCTAAATACTGCCGGTCAGGTAATTGGCATTAATTCCCAAATCTTTAGTCGTTCAGGCGGATACATGGGAATTTCTTTTGCCATTCCAATCGATGAAGCAATGCGGGTTGCTGATCAGCTTCGCACTACCGGACGCTTAGTACGCGGCCGAATTGGGGTTGCGATTGGCGAAATAAATAAAGAGGTAGCAGAGAGTCTGGGTTTAGGAAAGCCGCGCGGGGCATTTGTTCGCAACGCAGAACCTGGTGCGCCAGCTGCCCAGGGTGGTATTGAGGCTGGTGATGTCATCCTGAGCTTCAATGGCAGAGATATTAATAAGTCGACTGATTTACCTCGCATCGTTGGCGAAACAAAGCCAGGCACGAGTGCGACAGTGAAAGTATGGCGTAAGGGGTCTACGCGAGATTTAACAGTTGTTGTGGCAGATGCTGAGCCCGATAAAGCCGTTACCAAGAAAACAGAGACCCCCAATCCTCAAGCTGGTACCGCAAACAAATCATTAGGCATTAGTGTTGCCGATGTTTCTGATGCTAAAAAGAAAGATCTTGGAGGTAAGGGCGGAGTTGAAATTACCAATGTTGGTGAGGGCTCAGCTGCTCGAGCTGGCTTACGGGTTGGTGATATCGTGGTTCGGATTGGCGACACCGACATTACTGGCGTAAAACAGTTTGAATCAGCTGTAAAGGCCTTAGATCCAAATAAATCTGTCCCCATTTTTGTTCGACGTGGGGATGGAACCCTGGTGGTTCCTATTCGGCCGGCTCAAAAGTAAGTAAATAGCACTAAGCTTCATAAGGGTGTCAGGCGACACCCTTTTTTCATGGGTTTAGGGGTAATTTACCTTTCCTTATAAGGAAAATTAGCCCTTTTCCCTATCCCAT
>JAIXPN010000112.1 GCA_027486235.1 Burkholderiaceae bacterium | reverse complement strand
CCAACCGGCCCAGCAGAGTCAAATGGGTCATACTTACTGGAAAGTGAAGTCTTCACGGATGCATACGCCCTTCTAAGCGTTGGTGAAATATAAGAACCATCACTCCTATAGTCAAATGCATAAGGAACTTTTTTAATTAAAGCTTCTTTGGTCTTTAAAGTCTCCGAGTATTTGACGCCCAATTGTTCCAGTAACGTATAGGAAACATGCTTCTCGCAACTAGCCCTTTTATTAAGATACTGGGGATCGGTATGATCGAAATTGCTAAAGTGAAAAAATATCAGCGGACTGCCATCTTGCATAAAATAACTATTTTCTTTGAATTGGACTATTTCCCTCTCAAAAGTATTCCAAGGTGCGGCGTTATATCCCGAATGAAAAGAAATCTTTAGAAAATCAAAGAAGCAGGGTGCAATTGAGACCCACTTTTGATCCGTAGATAAGCCAAACTGGCTTTCCATAAAACTAAAATCAATACAGCGTCTGCTCCACCAATTAAGAAATTCTTCTGCCTCAACACTTTGACGAACAGCAAAAAATCCGAGATTAAAGGATCCGAATCGCATCATTGCCAAGTCAGACTCAAAATCAGTGTCAGGCTGAGGCCTTCTATAGTGAGGTGTTAAGACCACAGGATTTAAATTGAGATCCTCAAGAATCGGATCCAAGCGGGAAAAAATAGCAGTATCAGGATCTAAAAAGATGACTTTTGAATACCGCTTTAATAGTTGTAATGCTATGAACGGCTTTAGGCTCGTACTGAACTCAATAATGTCATACACAAATGCGAGCTCACGCCACTGAGGCAATCCCAAATCACCAACCCAAATGATATTTAATTGGCCCGCAAGATCATGAAGATCTTGTTTTTCATCAAAAATAACAACATTCAGTTTTTGCCCATGAAATTGATGTAATGATTCTGCCAGTACTAGCACCTTTGGTAAGTATGCGATATTACAGACAGTAAAAATACCAAAATTTTCCTGATGCATGACCATTCCTTGTAATAGTTCTATTCTTTGGGTCTTGCAATGATAAATATTTCTTCGCCCAACCACGGGAAGAGTGTATTTAAAGAAGCCTCAATAAGTTGAAAAATATAAGAAATAAACTTCAATAGACGATAGTTTTTCATTTCACCAACCAACATATCTCTTTTGCCAAGCATACCCAGTACGCCAAAATAAAATGCCGACCTTGCCTGACGGACGTGTGTTTGAGCTAAAGTAATTTGATAGCCAGACTTTTCCAAAACCTCGATCAAGGATTTCTTTGTAAATATATTGAAGTGTCGTGGTGGCTCCAAGCCTCTCCAATAACGTCCGAATATTGAAGCCCCCAGACTTGTGGCATTAGGTGTTGTAATGATCACCCTGCCCTTATTAGTGCATAATTTTTTTAATTCTTTTATTAAACTATATGGGTCAGGTAAGTGCTCAATGACGTGACTCAAGATAATTACGTCAAATTTGACATCTACGTTGTTCACCAAATCCTGAATTGACTGGTAAACACACTTACTTCTTGAATCTGCTACTGACCTGGCACTATCAGGCTCAATACCGTAGACAGCCCAGCCAAAGCTCCTCATAAACTCCATAAATGATCCATCGCCACAACCAAAATCAAGCAAAGTTCCGCATTCATTACCTGAAATCTGAAACACCTCTAACTGAGCTGATGTAGACATCGTCGGAAATCGAGACATGAGGCGCTCTTTAATGCTGGCATTTAAAATCTTGGGATAGCCTAATTTTTGACTAAGAATAATTCTAGATACCCTATTCCATAAATTTGTATTATTTTGGACTTGGTTATTTTTACCCTCATGGGTATAGTAGTTCTGATATATCTCAGAAAAACTCTCTTCGCTTGGACGGCGATCAAGCCATAGATGGCCAGTGAGGGAATGTCTTCTATAGCTCCAAAGTTCAGGCGTTGCAAAGAAAATATCTAGCACAGAATCTAGGTAGATCTCTCCAGCACTGCCGTCTAATGGGCAAAAGGGAATATCTTCTATCTTTATTTTCATCTATAAAAGTCTAGCTAATAATTGACCAAATACATAGATCATCAAACTTCTTAGAAAAATGTAGAGGAATTTAAAGTCGCCCAGCCTTAGTGCACTATAGAGCAGCCGGAAATAAGAATGTACTGAGTCTTTGACTCTTGCTTTTGAATATTTTCTAATTAATAATCTTTTTCCAAAAATAGTGATGATCTTGTCGGGTTGCTCAGATTCATGATCAAAGCTTGGTACACCTGAATATTTAGCGATTTTAAAACCCGCAAGATAGGACTTGAAACAATACTCGTAGTCCACTCCATCTACGAAATAAGTTTCGTTATGCCATCCTAATTTTTTTACATTCTTGAGAAAAAATAATGAGCCACTATTAATAGCTAAATTAACATCTTTAAACACGCCACCTGCCCCCCCTGAAAAGACAATGGTCGAATAAGTATTTGCCAAAATAGAGTGCTCATTCAAAATTTATCTAATTACTTTTTCCGTAAATTCTAAGACCCATAGAGATTAACATTGAGATGAAATAGCAAAGAAAATGCTTTTAGACAATAAATTGACATTTGGTTTGGAATAATTTCCATTTATTTGACGTCAAACAATCCAAATATTTTTATGGCGTGGGAAAGCCTTAGATATTTGCATATAAGATATTACGAGTAAAAAAGCTTTTGTTCTAAT
>JAIXPN010000045.1 GCA_027486235.1 Burkholderiaceae bacterium | reverse complement strand
GCTCGAAGGGTTGAGCCTTTTCGAAAAATGATGGTCCAGGAGGCCACAGACAAACCCAAGAGTAATACCATCACCGCTTGCACAAGCAGGCTGGCATTGAGCACCAGGGACAAAATAGAAAGGTCTTGAGTAGGGTTCATAAGGACTTTGTATTATGGAGGGTAATTTTAGTCAATCCCCATTTGAAATAAAGTAATTTATTACCGTTTATTGATATCACTTAGGAAGCCATTATGTTTGATCGTCAGCACACTTTAGCGCAAATTGATCCCGAGTTATGGGCCGGAATCGAAAATGAGAACCGTCGGCAAGAGGAGCATATTGAACTGATCGCTTCTGAGAACTATGCCTCACCAGCGGTGATGGCCGCACAAGGTTCACAGTTAACCAACAAATATGCCGAGGGCTATCCCGGTAAACGGTATTACGGCGGTTGTGAGTTTGTTGATATTGCCGAGCAACTGGCCATTGATCGCGTCAAACAAGTATTTGGTGCGCAGGCGGCAAACGTTCAACCCCACTGCGGTGCCTCCGCTAATCAAGCGGTCTTCCTCGCCTTCTTGAAGCCGGGCGATACCTTCATGGGAATGAGCTTGGCTGAGGGTGGACATCTGTCACACGGCATGGCCCTCAATATGAGTGGCAAGTGGTTTAATGCCATTTCTTATGGCTTAGATAAAAACGAAGTAATCGATTATGAGCAGATGGAGCGTTTAGCCCGTGAGCAAAAACCCAAACTCATTATTGCGGGTGCATCAGCCTATTCTCTAAAAATTGACTTTGAGCGCTTTGCCAAGATTGCCAAAGAAATTGGTGCAATCTTTATGGTGGATATGGCGCACTATGCCGGCCTAATTGCAGCCGGTGTTTATCCCAATCCAGTGCCCTATGCGGACGTTGTCACGTCTACCACGCATAAGAGCCTGCGTGGGCCTCGTGGCGGCATCATTTTGATGAAGGCTGAGCATGAGAAGGCGATCAATTCAGCAGTATTTCCGGGAATGCAAGGCGGCCCATTGATGCATGTGATTGCAGCCAAAGCGGTTGCATTTAAAGAAGCGCTAGAACCTAGCTTCAAAGATTATCAAAAGCAGGTTATTGCCAATGCGCAAGCACTAGCGAGTTCCTTGATTGATCGGGGGCTACGCATTGTTTCTGGAAAAACTGAGTCGCACGTGATGTTGGTGGATTTGCGTGCCAAGAAGATCACCGGTAAAGAGGCTGAGGCTGCACTGGGCGCAGCGCATATCACTGTGAACAAAAATGCTATTCCCAATGATCCAGAAAAACCGTTTGTGACCAGTGGCATTCGTTTGGGCTCACCAGCGATGACCACTCGTGGCTTCAAAGAAGCTGAGGCTAGAGAGGTCGGCAGACTGATTGCTGATGTCTTGGATAATCCCAGCGATCCTGCCAATCTCGCCAAGGTGAAAGAGCAGGTGAATGCTTTAACAAAGCGTTTTCCTGTTTATAAATAACCAAGTAAATTAATCATGCGTTGCCCCTTTTGCCATAGCGACGATACCCAAGTGATGGATACGCGGGTATCGGATGAGGGCGATTCAGTTCGTAGACGTAGACGTTGTGCCTCGTGCGACAAACGTTTTACAACCTATGAGCGAGCAGAGTTAACACTACCTGCCATTGTGAAAAAGAATGGGAGTCGGGTGGAGTACAGCCATGACAAATTAGTGAGCTCGATTCGTTTGGCACTGCGCAAGCGCCCAGTCTCCTCCGATGCAGTCGATGACGCGATTGGCCGCATTGAAGAAAAACTCATGGCCTCGGGTGAGAAAGAGATCCCCAGTGAGCGCGTTGGGGAGCTCGTGATGCGTGAGCTCAAGCGCTTAGATAAAGTCGCCTATATACGTTTTGCATCGGTCTATCGCAGCTTCGCTGATATTGAGTCTTTTGAGAGTGCCCTAAAAGAGCTGAAGTAATTTACAGGCTCTATTTGAGAGCTGCAAAAATAGCCTTGGTAATATCCTCAACCGATCCAGTACCCGATACTTTTCTGTAGCCGGGAGCTTTCACCCCAGAGCTCGCTGGTTCATTAGCCCATTTCGAGTAATAGTCGACCAGAGGGCGCGTTTGATCGTTATAGACCTGCAAGCGCTTACGTACAGTTTCTTCTTTGTCATCATCACGCTGAATGAGAGGCTCGTCAGTGACGTCATCCTTACCCTCAACTTTAGGGGGATTAAATCTGACGTGATACGAGCGACCAGAGGCTGGATGCACACGACGCCCACTCATACGCTCAATAATGGCATCGAAAGGCACGTCGATCTCTAAAACATAGTCGATGGGTACTGCAGCATCTTTCATTGCCTGCGCTTGGGGAATGGTTCTTGGAAAGCCATCAAACAGATAGCCTTTATTGCAATCGGCTTGGGTGAGACGATCTTTGACTAAACCAATGATGATGTCATCAGATACAAGGCCGCCGGCATCCATAATCTTTTTAGCAGCAATACCAAGGGGCGTGCCCGCTTTAACAGCGGCACGTAACATATCGCCCGTGGAGATTTGTGGAATGCCAAATTGCTGACAAATAAACTGAGCTTGTGTGCCCTTGCCCGCACCTGGAGCACCCAGAAGAATTAAGCGCATGTTGTCCCCTATCAATATTTTTTAATTACCCATAGTCTAATAGATTGCACGATCATGGGGCAGATTGATGGGTTTCATGATCTTGGTAAAGCGATTAAAAAAACTGGCGAACCCGATCTAAATCAGTCTGGGTATCGACCCCAGGGGGTGGGGACTCAGGGGTAATATAGACCGCAATTGAATAGCCATGCCAAAGTGCGCGCAGTTGCTCTAATGACTCTGCCTGCTCTAACGGTGAAATCGTTAACTTGGAGAATGCGTGCAAAAAGCGGGCTCGGTAGGCATAAATGCCTAAATGCCGATAATAGGTTGGCGCGCTTTGATTGCGATCAAAGGGGATCGCAGATCGTGAGAAATAAAGAGCATCATTGTTTTTGTTGAGAACCACTTTCACTGCATTGGGATTCGTAATTTCTTGTTGATCTTCAATAGCCACGGCAGCAGTTGCAATTGCACAGTGGGGTTTAGACTCCAAGGTCATGGCGACTTGATTAATGAGCTCAATAGGAATGAGGGGTTCATCCCCCTGCACATTCACAATAATGGCTTCATCGTGCAAATCCAATTGCTCGGCAACTTCTGCGAGTCGATCGGTACCGCTTGGGTGATCTGCGCGGGTCATCATAACTTCTAGCTTGGACGCTTTACACACGGACTCAATTTCGCTGGAATCAGTGGCGACGATGATTCGGGTTGCAGTTGATTGCGCTGCGCGTTCAGCAACTCGCACCACCATGGGTTTACCCCCTAAGTCAGCTAGTGCTTTGCGTTCAAGCCGAGTCGAAGCAAGTCGGGCTGGGATAACAACAGTAAATGAGCCCATCCTCAATTCCTCAATTTAGGAGGAGAGCGCTACTGCTTCTTCAGGAGTGAGACTTCTAGCCTCATCGACCAACATCACCGGGATGTCATCACGGATCGGATAGGCCAATTTATCCACCTTACAAATCAATTCATGTTTTGCTTCATCCAAATGCAAGTGACTTTTGCAAATGGGACACACCACAATATCAAGGAGATTTTTGTTCATGGGCATGATGAAATAATTTGGCTTTGTGTAAACACCATCATAGACCATCCATCTGCAAATGACTATCGCTGATAGGGATTGGGGCGTTGTATCACTTCTTCTACCCAAGTGATGAGTTCATTGGGAAGCGATAAGTGCATGGGCACAACCCAAATCCTTGGATCATCCATGGCGATACACTTCACGGCATCTTTTTCAGTGATAAAGATATAGTCTGCATCGATCTGTGCGATATCGCTATGTTGAATTGGGGCATGATCTGGTAAGGACAGACTATGGTTCAGATGCGCCCCAAGCTGAGTCAGTGCGTTAAAGAATTTCTGGGGATTGCCAATCGCAGCAATCGCTGCAAGCTTGAGACCCATGAGCTTCGTGAGGAGCTCAGGCAATGATTGTGATTCATTGGGGCGATGGAGTGGATAGGCGCTATTAATTTCAGGTATTAACTGAAACTGCTTATCTGTAGCAAGAGTATTTTCTTTTTCCTTAGGGGCACCGATTGAGATCGTGGCATCGCGCTCACGACGTGGCGATTCGCGTAATGGTCCAGCAGGTAAGAGTCGACCATTACCAATACCCCGCTCATCTTCAACCACCAACTCGAGATCCCGACCCCCTTCACGTGCGGGCCAACGCACAAGTGCAGCGTGTTGTAGGCCATCATCGCTAATGATGACATTGACCTCGGGATGGGCTTTAAGGAGCGCATCAATACACTGCACCCGTTTTTTAAAGACCCAAATTGGGATTTGGTAGTGCATGCGTTGTGCCATGAGCACTGGTTCATCGCCCACTGTGTTGGGATTGCTCGTTTGAATGACCTCTTGCGGTCTTTCTAAGACACTTTGCCCATTCGGTTGGTAGCCACGACTAATAATTCCAGGCTTAAAACCTTTTTCAAATAAAGCATTTGCCAAAGCAATCACAAGTGGTGTTTTGCCTGTGCCACCCACCCGAATATTACCGACAATAATGAGCGGAACTGGGGCGGGGCGATGGATGCCAAGGGTTTGCATCATTCCTGAATCAATTACTATCTGCTTGAGCCAAACTACTAAACCATAGATCCATGCCAAGGGTAAAAGGAATGTGCTGATGAGGCGATCAATTAGGGCGTGAACAGGCTCTTTGGTAAACGAGACTTTCTCCCAAAAGCGTGGCGCAGTTTTAAAGAGCATTATTTCTTTGCTTGACTACTAAAAGCAATATTAGGAAGACCTGCGTCGCGCGCAATTTCAAGCACTGTCATTACGGCTTGGTGGGGTGCGCGGGCATCGGCATCAATACTGATGCGTAGATTTTGCTCGCGTGCGCTTGAGCTCATTTGTTTGAGCGAACTGGCGAGTTGCGCGCGATTCATGATCTTGCCGTTTAAAGCAAAGCGCCCATCACTACTCACGGCAATATTGATCTCGCGTGCAGACTCTACAGTATCAGCACCGGATGCGGAGGGCAGGGTAATGGCAATTTCTTGAAACTTGGTGAAGGTAGTTGAGATCATTAAAAAGATCAAGATCACCAATAAGACGTCGATAAAGGGAATAAGATTAATCTCAGGCTCTGCAAACGAGAAGGAGCGCGTCGAGCGACCAAGACCGCTGCTTGGAGAGCGTGCATGCTGCGAGGAGCGATGTTGGAGCCAGGACACAGTATTAATGACTATCTGGGTAGAGCTTCTTAAAGAGTTGACGTGTGCACTCTTCGCATTCGCGTTGGCGTTGATCGGCAATAGCACGCAATATTCTCCAGCCAGCAAGTGCAGGAATCGCAATTAATAAACCGAAGGCGGTGTTGTAGAGAGCAATCGAGATGCCGTGGGCTAATTGCTGTGGGTTCGTTGCGCCAACACTCGCTGCGTTGACTGCGCTTCCCAAAGATCCGCCTTGACTGCCAAAGATCTCGATCATGCCAACTACGGTGCCAAAAAGACCTAGAAGGGGTGCGACAGTTGCAATGGTTGCTAGCCCACCTAGATAGCGATCCAACTTTGCCCACAGATTTTGTGCAAGGATCTGTAGTTCTTCAATTGCTGCTTCGGCAGAGTGACCCAAGGCGCGTTCGCGCAGTACGCCAGCGAGCAGGGCGCCAATCGGTGAGGAGGTGCTAAGCCTTGCTAAAAACTCGCTATTTGCTCCATCATCAACGTTTGCATTGAATGCCTGTTCGATCGTTTCTTTCTGAATAATATGTTTTTTGCGTAAGTACCAAATGCGCTCAATCAGGATGGCTAAACCCAAGATAGAGATTGCAAGTAAAGGCCAAATGGGCCAGCCGGCAGCAAGTAAGATGGAGTACATAGAGTGCTATTTTCAATGAAAACGATTTCTGAGCTCAAAATGATGACGATCTTTGCCTTTGGGCCCAGAAAAGACCCCTTAGTAGGCCCATCAAAACGCCGAAAACCTGTGGATAAGTCTGTGCAAAACTTTTGGAATGGGGCTGGCTAAGTCCTTGATCGTTCGTGTAAGTATCTGATTTTGACAAACAATCACCTACATCAGCATAAAAAATTATTTATATAGATCAATAACTTGTATTAATTATGTTGGATTAATGAGACACTAATAAAGAGCGAGTATTTACTAACATAGTGGATTAATTGGATTTATGCGGCTTGTGGATATGTAATCGACCGCTAGCCCTTATAGTTACATCAAATAAATAACAAAACCATGGATAAACCAAGCCCCATTCTGAGTGTTGGCGATCTAAACCGCGCCATCGCTGAGTCCTTGACCGATCGTTTTGATACTG
Organism: Burkholderiaceae bacterium; assembly: GCA_027486235.1. GTDB lineage: Bacteria > Pseudomonadota > Gammaproteobacteria > Burkholderiales > Burkholderiaceae > Polynucleobacter > Polynucleobacter hoetzingerianus. The sequence goes on along the minus strand of JAIXPN010000045.1, from coordinate 6,788 downwards.
TCTTGGTTAGCGGGGAGATCTCCAACTTCAAGGCGTATGACAGCGGGCACTGGTATTTCTCGCTCAAAGATGAAGAGGGGCAGATTCGCTGCGTGATGTTTCGGGGGAAGAATGCGCAACTTGGATTTATGCCCCAATCAGGCGATCAAGTCGAGGTCAGTGCATCGGTCACCATGTATGTACCCCGCGGGGATGTACAACTCACCATCCATTCTTTACGCAAGGCCGGACTTGGAGGACTCTATGAGGCCTTCCTGAAGCTCAAAGATAAATTAGCCAAAGCTGGACTCTTTGATGAGGATCGTAAGCGCCCTATACCGAGTCATCCCAAATCGCTTGCCATCATTACTTCAGCGCAAGCGGCGGCATTAAAAGATGTTCTAACAACGCTAGCACGAAGAGCGCCGCATATTCCCATCTTCATTTATCCAACTCTGGTGCAAGGCCCTGACGCCCCCGCTGGAATCATTCGAGCGCTCGAGCAAGCCAATGCGGATCAATTGGCAGAAGTTATTTTGCTGGTGCGCGGTGGCGGTTCGATTGAAGATCTCTGGGGCTTTAATGATGAAGCGCTAGCACTTGCGATTGCGGACTCACGCATTCCAGTGATTAGTGGCGTGGGCCATGAAACTGATTTCACGATCGCTGATTTTGTTGCAGATTTGAGGGCTCCAACACCAACCAGTGCAGCAGAGTTAGCAACCCCTAAGCGAGAACAACTATTACAAGAGTTAAACGCTTATCAGGAGCAGCTCAGGCAAAAGCTTGAGCAACGTATTGAGCGAGAGGCGCAAACCTTAGATCAAATGAGTCTGCGCTTAGGGCATGCTCTGCCAAACCCTGAGCGCATGCGTGAGCAAATTGGACAATGGCAGCAACGCCTTATGCAGAGTGTCCATGTTTATTTCAATGCCCTCAAACGCAATCAAGCGCATTGGCTGACACAGCTGGAAACTCTCAATCCACAGCGCACATTGGAGAGAGGCTATGCAGTTATTCTGGATAAAGAGAAGAAAGCTGCCAGAAATCCAAATGACATTAAAGCCAATGAGGATTATTTGGTTCGTTTGGCGGAGGGCGAATTAAAAACGCAGTTTTTAACCTCATCGTCTGAATGAGTAATTCCATAGCTTATAGTGATTAATAAAATCAGAAAGAAATTTCGTATGAGAGCAATTGCCCCAGTTTCTCCTGGTGAGATGTTGGAAGAGGAGTTTTTAAAACCTTTGGGATTAACAAAGTATCGCCTTGCCAAGGATATTGGTGTACCTCCTCAGCGGATTGGCGACATCGTTGCGGGTAAACGCGCCATTACGGCAGATACTGATTTACGACTTTGTAAATATTTTGGCCTGAGTGAGGGGTGGTGGTTACAAGGCCAAGCAAAAAGCAGCAAAACTATCAAGTGATGTCAGGGCAAATCAGGATTACGCTGATCTCTTGGACGAAAGTTTCACGCAAAAACCACGCTAGTCTGACCGGCCTGAGTTCGTGAGCGCTTCTGAATCACAATTTTTACATCCCGACCTAAGCGATTTAAGCAATCAAGCATTTTAGTTTCACTAATACCTCTAAATTGACCGCGCAGTAGTCCAGAAAGTTTGGGTTGCGTGAGACCCAACAGGAGGGCCGCCTCTGTTTGGGTTAAGTGGCGATGTTTAATGATTTCACTAATTTTGTAGGCGAGACGAGCTTTGACAAGCATTTCATCAGCTTTTGCGTCGCCTAGATCTGCATAAACGTTACCACTACTGCGTTCAATTGTTTTCATTTTGCGTTTCCCTTCGCATGCTCTAGAGCAATCTTAAGGCGATCATGAATCAAATCTATATCTGATTTTGGAGTTTCAATACCACTTTTAGACTTCTTTTGAAAGCAATGCAAAACATACACTCTGTCAATTAATTTGATTGTATAAACAGCTCGGTAAGCATTACCAGAATAGTCCTCAACAATCTCCAATACACCAGCACCTCCAAATCCTTTCAATGGTTTTGCCTGGGCATGCTTTTTTCCATCTTGGGATAAATGCAGCGCGTATCCAAATACATCTCTAACGGGCTCAGGCAGTGACATTAAATCCTTTTTAGAGGAACCAATCCAATACAGGGGTTTTAGATGATCAGTCATCATAACATTATACCTATTTGGATATAAATAATTAAGACTTTTTTAAAAATTCCCGCGATAAATGAGGTTGTTAAGTGGGCTCATGAGCGGATCAACAAATTTGATGAAGACAAAGAGGGAATTACTTTTTATTGGAAAAATAATTGGGCTCAATAAAAATATTGGTGGAGAGTCCAAAGCGTTTTGAAAGGGCTTTGATTTGTAGAAGATTTAAAACTCGAGACCCAGACAGGATCTGAGACACCACACTCTGGTTGCCTATTTCCGGTAAGTCTGACCGGCGTAATTGATGCTGATCCATTAAAAACTCCAAAATATCTCTGGGATTTGGATTGTTAATTGGCAGGCGGTCTTTTTCGTATGAGCGAATTAGTTCGCAAACGATTTCAAAAAGATTTAGCAAGGCATGACCTTTTGCACCCCCAATAGCATCAGAAAGACGGTCAGCAAGAAGCACCATTCGGTCATATTCCTTACGGTTGTGAATGGGACTGAGGTTTAAAGACTTATCGAATGCATGCCAAGCTTTTTGTACTTCGAGCATGTTCATTTTTTCATCGCTTTTCACAATTAATGCAATTTGTAATAATTGTAAATATCTAAGTAACAGATGCCTTGTTTAACTTAAGAAAAAATAATTGGTTCAATCACGAGATCAACACCAAAGCGATTGCGGACCGTTTCCTGAATTTGCTCAGCCAGAGCTAGCAACTCCTTGGCATTGCCCTTGCCTGGATTGGTGAGAACTAAAGCTTGTTTGTCATGCACTCCGACGTTGCCAGCGCGCAATCCTTTAAAGCCACATTGATCAATAAGCCAACCTGCTGCTAATTTACTGTGATTGGCATCTTCGGGATAGGCCACGATTGAAGGATACCTTTGCTTGAGCTCGGTCAGTTTGGAGTTTTCCACAATCGGATTTTGAAAGAAACTCCCCACATTACCAATCTGTTTGGGATCTGGTAGTTTTTGAGTGCGGATGGCACAAACCGCATTAAAGATTGCATGTGGAGTAATCGAAGAATGCTCATTTCCAGAAAAATAGCCGTGCAAATCTGCATAGCTGATTCGGGCTTGCCATTGTTTGGGTAAAAAGAAGTTCACTGTAGCAATCACGTAACGCTGAGGATTCGCTTTAAAGAGGCTATGACGATAGGCGAACTGACATTGGGCGCGATCGAGCGTGACCCATTGCATGGTCTGGCAGTCAAATGCTTCTACTGAGTCGATGTAGTCCTTCACTTCAACCCCATAGGCCCCAATATTTTGGATGGGGGCTGCCCCTACTGTGCCGGGAATGAGGGCTAGGTTCTCTAGACCAGGATAAGAGTACCCAAGAGTCCAAATCACCAGCTCATGCCATGACACACCTGCACCTACTCTGAGCTTTACCCCATGCGCATCCTCAGAGGCTATTTCAATGCCAGCGATATCCATGAGCAGGGTGAGCCCAGAAAGGGCATCAGGTAAGACAACATTACTGCCGCTACCCAAGACTTGATAGGGCATATCGCGATCCTTAGCATATGCAATTGCTTCAGCAATTTGCTTGGCCTCGGTAATGTGGATGGCAAACTCAGCCTCAACTGCAAAGCCCAAGGTATTGCGCTGACGTAAGGAATGCGCTGGGAGTAGATTGCTGGGCAAGTTCATGCCACAATCTTATTCGGGTTTTGCAAACCGTGGATAAAACTAGGCCAAATTACCTAAAATTCAATCAATAGAAAATTCTTGGAAAGCAGGAGAACGAAATGCCCTCATTTGATGCTGTTTGTGAACCCAATGTTGTTGAGCTGAAAAATGCGATTGAGCAGGCCAATAAAGAGATCAGCAATCGTTTTGACTTTAAAGGCTCCGATGCGCGGGTCGAGCAAAAAGAGAACGAGCTCATCTTGTTTGCTGATGATGACTTCAAACTAGGACAGGTACGGGATGTACTCTTTGGCAAGATGGCCAAGCGCAATGTCGATGTACGCTATCTCAAAGATGAAAAAACAGAGACCATGTCTGGCGATAAGCGCAAGCAGACCATGAAACTGCAAAAGGGTATCGAGCAAGAGCTTTCCAAGAAAATCGTGCGCATCATCAAAGACAGCAAGATAAAAGTGCAAGCAAGTATTCAAGGAGATGCGGTTAGGGTCACTGGAGCGAAGCGCGATGATCTACAAACAGCGATGGCACTTCTTCGCAAAGAAGTGAGTGAGGCGCCCCTCGCATTTAACAACTTTCGCGATTAAATTGCCAAGCCAGTTACTTGCTTCACAAGCGGCTATTGATCAATTTTGTGATGCCTGTTGGCTAGAAGACGGTTTATCCAAAAATACCTTGAGCGCCTATCGGCGTGATCTCACTTTATTGGCCCAATGGCTCGAAGGTGAGGGTAGTCCAGCAAAAAGCAGTGATCTATATCAGGTTAAAGAGGCTGACCTTACCGCTTACATGGCGGCCAAGCGTGACGATAAAGCAACTACCGCAAACCGCCGCCTCACAGTCTTTAAGCGCTTTTATCGTTATGCTTTGCGCCACGGATTAGTAAAGCAAGACCCTTGTTTAAAACTGCGGGCTGCTAAGCAGGCGCAACGTTTTCCGAAGGTCTTAAGCGAAGATCAAATTACCGCGCTACTACAAGCCCCGAATACCGAGGAGGCACTGGGACTGCGCGATCGCACGATGCTGGAGTTGATGTATGCCAGTGGTTTGCGTGTCTCTGAAATCGTTTCACTCAAAACCGTATCACTGGGACTCAATGAAGGAATCGTTCGTGTAGTGAATGGTAAAGGTGGTAAGGAGCGCTTAGTCCCTTTTGGTGCTGAGGCTGGATTATGGTTGCGTAAATATTTAGAAGAGGCTAGATCACTCTTATTAGAGGGTAAAAATTGTCAGGAAGTGTTTGTTGGTCGGCGCACTGGCACGGGTCTAACGCGCCAAGCTTTCTGGGTCATTATTAAGCGCTATGCACAACTAGCTGGTATTAAAGTAGCCCTATCGCCTCATACCTTACGTCATGCCTTTGCTACGCATCTTCTGAACCACGGCGCCGATCTGCGGGTGGTGCAATTGCTCTTAGGCCATGCCGATATCTCCACGACACAAATTTATACGCATGTTGCTCGTGAGCGACTTAAATCGATTCATGCAGAGCATCATCCACGGGGTAATTAGTTAAATACGCTAGTATTTTGCTATGGAGACCTTCTTGCACTATTTCTGGTTAATTCCGCTTGCCTATGCACTTGGATCCATCTCCTTTGCGGTGGTGGTGAGTAAAGCAATGGGCTTGCCAGATCCGTATACCCATGGCTCCAAGAATCCAGGGGCAACGAACGTCTTGCGCACAGGCAATAAATTAGCGGCCGTGCTGACGTTGTTAGGTGATGCTGCCAAAGGGTGGGTAGCAGTGACGATTGCTCGGGTAGTGCTCGGTGACCCAGCGAGTGAGATGAACAACATGCTTTTAGGCCTCGTAGCAGTTGCTGTTTTTCTGGGACATCTGTATCCCATCTTCCATGGCTTTAAGGGTGGCAAGGGGGTCGCCACTGCTGCCGGTATTTTGTTTGCGATTAGTTGGGTCTTGGGTCTTGCCACTTTGGGGACCTGGTTAATTGTGGCGTTTTTTATGCGCTACTCGTCCCTTGCTGCACTGTGCGCCGCAGTTTTTGCGCCGCTGTATTTCACATTTCTGTTTGGTGTGCAACCGATGAGCTTGGCGATTCTGATCATGAGCCTCTTACTCATTTATCGCCATCGCAGTAATATTCGCAATCTCATGAATGGCACCGAGACTCGGTTGGCTAAACGCAAATAACTCTAAACACGTATACATCGATCACTTATGACCATTGCCATTATCTGCGTCATCGTTTCTGGCTTTTTACCCATCATCGCTGCGGGGATTGCTAAGTTTGGCCCACTGGAATCGAATTCTGCAGAGCCATTTGATAACCGTCACCCGCGTCAGTGGTTAGCCAAGCAAACGGGGATACGTGCTCGCGCAAATGCTGCGCAAGCAAACACTTTTGAGTCCTTACCGTTTTTCTATGCCGCTGTAGCGATCGCCATGATCATGCAAGCACCCCAAGAGCGCATTGATGTTCTCGCCATGGTTTACGTCTTGGCTCGGATTGCCTTCATTATTTGTTACCTCAAGGATTGGGCTAATTTACGGACTCTTGTATGGACTATCGGATTGGCGTGTACAGTAGCCATATTCTTTCAAATCTAATGGGTCTTCCCAAAGGATCAAAATGCCACGCAAAATAGTGACGAAGGTGTCCAAAACCACAGCAAGCAAGGCCAAGTCGGTCGTTAAACAATCGCGTAGGGATGACGGTGTGCCGCTCTCGCAAGTGATCCGCAAGCGTATCCTGGCCCAAAAGGCACGCTTTCATGCCAATGACAATATTGCTGAGTTTATTAAGCCAGGTGAGATTGATGGTCTTGTTGATGAGGTGGCTGGCAAATTGCAGGGCGTTTTGGAAAGTTTGGTGATTGATACGGAGAGTGATCACAATACTCGTGGTACTGCCTACAGGGTCGCTAAGATGTACGTCAATGAAGTTTTTCATGGCCGCTACACACCACAACCTAGCCTAACTAAGTTTCCTAACATTAGCCATCTAAATGAGCTGATGATCATTGGCCCGATTGCGGTCAAAAGT
>JAIXPN010000111.1 GCA_027486235.1 Burkholderiaceae bacterium | reverse complement strand
CAGGATAAATCTTGGGGTTGTCTCGGTCCTGATAAACAATATCGATTTATACGATTGATCCTGTTATTTGCTCTTAGGAAAATAGGTATAAAAAAACCCCAGCAAGCTGGGGTTTTCTCAGACAAACAAGAATTACTTCTTGTCGGCTGGCTTAGCAGCAGGAGCAGCAGCAGCTGGCTTAGCAGCGTCTTTCTTTGGCTCTTCTTTTTTAGCTGGAGCAGCTTGAGCGAAAACACCAGCAGAGAACAAACCAGCAACTAACATAGCAACGATCTTTTTCATGTAAAACTCCAAAATTAAAATTAAAAAAACGTAGTCTCCTACGGATTACTTACTACCACCTCAATTCGAACCAGTGTAGCTACAAATGGCTCTTGCTAAGGCTTATTCCCTCAACGCCTCCCAAAAGAGAACCGTTGACAGATTTATTACTTGAAATTGAATTTCAAGCAAATCAGGAGTTTAGCAAAAACTTGGTTTTTAGCCATTGGCGATCAGGGTAAGGATTTCAGCGGCTGCCACAAAACCAAAGGTTGCCGTCACGCTGACCGCAGAGCCATAGCCAGAGCAGGCCAGCCCGCCGCTACCCCCTCCCAGCTTGGGCTCTTGGGAGTAAACCGCCCGGATCCCCATGGCCTGCTTTAAATCCCTGCTAAATGAGTGGTTTTTTCGTAGCTCAGCCCGAATTTTTGCCAATAGGGAATCTTGGACGGTTTTAGCCAAATCAGCTGCGCTTACGGCGCTTGGGTTCACCTTCCCACCGGCACCCCCACAAATCACCAGGCCGATCTGTGATTCTTTGCAATAGGCAGCTAGCGCTACCTTGGCGGGCACATCATCACAGGCATCCAGCACATAGGCGCCTCGTGGAATCAAATCGGCCAAATTACCCTGAGCCAAAAAGGCGTCATGCAGGGTGAGCTGGATATCGGGATTGATCTTACGAATCCGTTCGGCCATGGCGCTGACCTTTGCCTTACCAAACTCACCCTCCATGGCATGCAACTGTCGATTGATATTGCTGGGGGCAATGTGATCAAAATCAATCAGCACAAGATGTCCGATGGCTGAGCGAGCTAAGGCCTCAGCAGCCCAGGAGCCCACTCCCCCAAGACCCACTACAACAACGGTTGCCTGCGTAAATTTAAGATAAGCGTCTTCCCCATAGAGCCTAGCAACACCTGCAAAGCGGCGCTCGGGTTGGCCGACTTCTTCCTGTTCATTAACTCTTTCGTTCGCCATAAGCTCTCTTTATACTGAATCCATGAATGAAACGAGCAACTCTCTTGCCGCTTTGCGCAAAAACTATACCTTAGGGCAGCTTTCTGAAAAGGATGTACCCCAAGATCCTATTGAGTTATTTGAGACCTGGTTTGCTCAAGCAAGTCGCGCCCAATGTCCAGAGCCCAATGCCATGGTTCTAGCCACCGCCAATGAAGCGGGCACACCATCAGCTCGCGTAGTACTTTTGAAAGGCTTAAGTCAGGGTGATTTTTGCTTCTTTACGAACTATGAAAGCCAAAAAGGTAAAGAACTGGCCAATCGTCCTCAAGCATCTTTGCTTTTTCATTGGCATGAGCTTGAGCGTCAAGTTCGTATTAATGGCGACGTTTCTAAACTAAGCGCTGCTGAAAGCGATGAATACTACTTACAGCGTCCCGCCGCATCTCGAATTGGAGCTTGGGCATCACCCCAAAGTCAGATCATTGAAAGTCGCGCGTATTTAGAGCAAGAAGAATTACGCTTTCAAAAACAATTGGGTGACAATCCGAGTCGTCCACCCCAGTGGGGCGGCTATCGTCTCAAACCAAATAGCATTGAATTCTGGCAAGGTCGGCCCTCACGCCTGCATGACCGGATTCTGTATACCCGCCAACAAACAGGCTGGCAAATTGTGCGGCTAGCCCCCTAAGCTGGCTTACTTTGAAAGCGTCGCTTATTTGAGCAGTGCTTGAAAGGTCTTCTTAAATTTACTCACCTTCGGACCTACCACGGCCATGCAATAGCCTTGGAAGGGATGATTCTGAAAATAGTTTTGGTGGTAATCCTCGGCTGGATAAAAAATGGGGGGAGCTTGTATCTCGGTCACAATCGGTCGACTGAAGTATTTGCCTTGAGTTAACTCAGCGACTATCTCGTGCGCAATACGACCTTGCTCCTCATCCAGAGTGAAGATCACAGATCGGTAGCGAGCACCAACATCATTGCCTTGATAGTTCAGCGTGGTTGGATCATGAATCACAAAAAAGATTTCTAGTATTTGCCGATAGCTCACACTCTCTGGGTCAAAACGAATTTGTACTACCTCAGCATGGCCAGTGGTCTCTGCGCAAACAGTTTCATAATCAGGGTTGGCGACATGACCTCCCGCATAGCCCGAGACCACCTTTTCTACACCCTTAACCTGTTGGTAGACAGCTTCAAGACACCAAAAACAACCGCCGCCTAATAATGCTACTTGCACTGAATCTGACATGCTACTCATCCTTGATTAGAAAACGACTTGATCACTAAACGCTAAACGTACTGCAAAAGCGATAAATAAAAATCCTACTGCAAACCACAAACCCGCTGCCCAGCGAGGGTGATGTTGAAAGCGCTCCACCAAACTCTGCCCCACCCATATGAGCATACCTAAATATGTCACGCTAATGATTTGCAAAATGATCGCGAGGTATAAAAAACTAAGGGCCGGATTAGCAGAAGCGGGATCCACAAATTGAGTGAAGAAGGAAATGAAAAAGAAAATCGCTTTGGGATTGGTTAACGATAGTCCTAATGCGGCCATAAATGGATGCAATTGCATCAGTCTCCCGGTGAACGATCCCTCCGCATTTGGCTTACCCCCTTGATACCGTTGCCAGGCAATTTGCACTAAACCCAAGCCAATCCATGCTAAATACAGCGCCCCCATGAGTCGCACTATTGAAAACAGTGCCGGAGAGCTTTGAAGGACCGATGCTGCACCCAACACAATAGCTAACATCAGCACAGAATCACCCACCACAATGCCTAGAGAAGCCCACACCCCTTGGCGCCAGCCTCTTTGTGTGGAAGCCGTTAAGACATAGAGGGAGTTAGGGCCAGGCAGCAAAACGATGGCTATCGTGCCCAAAATGAAGGTGGGCAAATCCGTAATGCCCAGTTGCGTCCAATTTGACCAATCATCCATGACTGGATCATAAACAGGAAACGTGTCATAATGGAGGGCTTTTTGAAACATCGCCCCCAGCAATTTACATTTTTCAGCGATTTGGTTTTTACCCCGCTGCCGCTTGTCTGATGGTCGATGCCCTAGACCATCGCGCCTTTTTTGAACCCTGGCGCACAACCGGAGACATCCCTGATGGGGATGTGTAATTGCATGTCACATTCTGCTGTAGTACCTCATTCATCTTTTGAGTCATTTAACCTAGCAACGCCGATCCTAAAAAATATCGAGGCGCTTGGTTACACACAAGCCACTCCTGTGCAGGCGCAGGTCATTCCTGCTGCCCTTGCTGGTGGTGATTGGTTAGTAAGCAGCCAAACAGGAAGCGGTAAAACCGCAGCCTTCCTTCTGCCCTTACTCAACAAACTCTTTATTGCCAACCCTCATGGCAGCCCCGTTCCTGGACGTGCACAACCCAAAATTTTGGTCTTGTGCCCTACCCGCGAGCTTGCACAACAAGTTTCTACCGATGCGATTAATCTCGCTCGTGGCATCAAAGGTTTGCGGATTGCGACCATCATGGGCGGCATGCCCTATGGAAAACAAATCCAAGCCATCAAAGGCGCGAGCCTAGTCGTAGCAACCCCAGGACGCTTATTGGATCTCTTTAATACTCGTGCGATTCGTTTAGATCAAGTGGAGTGCCTCGTGGTTGATGAGGCTGATCGCATGTTGGATCTTGGTTTTGCCGAAGATCTCGAAGCCATTGATGAGCGTTGCAAACAACGCACACAAACTCTGATGTTCTCTGCCACCTTTGCACCACGCATTATGAGTTTGGCTTCAAACCTGACAAAAGATGCGGGCCGAATTGAGTTAGCCCATGCGGGCGAGGCTCATGCCAATATCTCCCAAAAATTACATTGGGCAGACAATATGGCGCACAAGCATCGCTTGTTAGAGCATCTGTTGTCAGATCCTGAACTCGATCAAGCAGTAGTTTTTGCTAGCACTCAAGTTGAGAGTGAAAAGATTGCGGATACCTTGCGTGCTAATGGCTATCAAGCGAGTGCCCTGCATGGAGCAATGCCTCAAGCAGTACGTAATCGCCGTCTAGATGCATTGCGCAAAGGTCAGACCCGTATCTTGGTTGCAACCGATGTAGCGGCACGCGGGATTGACGTACCTCGCATTAGCCACGTCATTAATTTTGGTTTGCCCATGAAACCAGAAGACTACACCCACCGCATTGGTCGTACTGGACGCGCAGGTCGTAATGGCATCGCCATCACACTCGCCGAGCATCGCGATCGGGTCAAGATCAAAGCAATTGAGCGCTTCACACAACAGCCTATGGCTGCTGCTGAAATTGCTGGTTTAGAACCACAAAACAAACCAAGCTTTAATAAACCAAACCATCGTCCTGGTGGTGGAGCAAAGCGGAACAAGCCAAAATTTGGTCAAGGGCGTCCAGGCTCCAATGCCCGTTTTAGCCCCCGCTCGGGTTCACGTTCGGGATCGTTTCAGAACGCGAATAGCAAACACTAATTCCTAGTTTTCTATGTTGCAGCGGAAGTCTCGCTCTCCATCGACCTGGAAGGTCCTGACAAATGGTGCGCCCTTGGGTGCACCTTTGTCTTTACAAGATTGGCTTTCGGATACAGGATCGCTCACCCGCAAATTAGAAACAGCACTTGCATATCAGCAGGATCATCATTTGGAACTGCGGATTCTGGCAGACTGTCGGCAAAACTTAGTTCCCTCTGAGCAATTATTTTTTCGACGCCCTCTATACCGCTCGCGCATTCGGGAAATTGTTTTGTGTGATCAGGGGCAACCCATTGTTGTAGCACGCAGCGTATTACCGATTACGAGCTCGATTGGCAGTAATCATCGCATTCTGAAGTTGGGCCATAAACCTCTAGGTGCGGTCTTGTTTGCTAAGGATTTACGCGGCCGCT
>JAIXPN010000028.1 GCA_027486235.1 Burkholderiaceae bacterium | reverse complement strand
TAAAATTGGGCTTGCTGCACCAAATAAGTTCCATAAGGTATTTTTTTTAATTGACAACTTAACTCAACTTTTTATTTTTTAATAACTTTAACTGGAAGATGTAAATAGATAAATAATTTAAGATAATTCAACAACTAGTTCTTTTATTTATCATGTAAAAAAGCAAGATTTATCTTCAGATTTAGGGGTATAGATATCAAACTCGACAATTGATCCACAGAGCACATATGGTCGCCATCTGCATTCATCATGATTCATAATTCTTTGCAAAGCCTACCGTTGCAGCCATTTTCTTACCGACCTTTTTAACTTCTCCCATAGACGTCTTCAAAGCGCTCAATGTCGTCTTCCCCTAAATAGCTGCCTGACTGTACCTCAATGATCTCTAAAGGGGTTTTACCGGGGTTAGCAAGTCGATGAGTTTGTCCTTGCGGAATGTAAGTGCTCTGATTTTCTGTGAGTGTAATGACTTTATCGCCATTGGTAATCTCGGCAGTACCCTTCACCACAATCCAATGCTCGGCGCGATGATGATGCATCTGCAAGGATAAGCTGGCGCCTGGCTTTACCTGTATACGCTTCACCTTAAAGCGCTCACCCTCGTCCACACTGTCGTACCACCCCCAAGGACGGGCTACCTTACGGTGCAAATTCTTCTCTTCACGCTGTTGGGCTTCTAACTGATTGACGATGTGCTTTACATCCTGACTCTTACTACGATCTGCCACCAACACCGCATCCGCTGTTTCAATCACAATCACATTATCTAGGCCAACCGTGCTCACTAAACGACTGCTGGCATGTACGAGCGAGTTGGTTGAATTACTGAGCAGCACATCGCCACTCGTCACATTACCCTCGGCATCTTTATTGCCCACTTGCCAGACTGCATCCCATGCGCCTAGATCATTCCAGCCTGCATCCAGCTCCACCATCTTGATGTTGTATTTACTGCCAGGGCATTTTTCAATCACGGCATAGTCAATCGACTCACTCGGAATGCTGCTAAACAATGCTGTATCAGGCCTCACAAATGTGCTGCCGTCCGCCAGATCTTCAGTCTTTTGATCCCATGCTTTCTGAGTGGCGATCAGGATGTCAGGACGAAATTCTTTCAAGGCTGTAAGCCAGGCACTAGCGCGCAGCACAAACATACCGCCATTCCAGTAGTAATTACCATCTTCCAAATAGGCTTTAGCCGTTTCTAAATTAGGCTTCTCGGCAAACTGCTCGACGGCATATTCAGCAAAACTGCCTTTACTGTCTGCACGCTTAATGTAGCCATAACCGGTTTCTGGCGCTGTTGGTGTGATACCTAAGATGGCAATTGTTTTGTTATTGGCATCCCCTGCAACAACCGAGATGCAATTTTGCAACGCCTTTGTAAATGCGCCTGTATTTTGAATCGTTTGGTCGGCAGGCGTAATCACCAAAATCGGATCATGATCTTGATCAGTATTGCTTTGTGATGCAAAGAGTGCTGCCAATGTTAGTGCTGGAGCAGTATTTCGGCCGACAGGTTCGAGCAATAAGGTTCCGTGTACACCATTCATCTCGCGCAATTGATCTAGCACCAAGAAGCGATGGTCTTCATTGGTCACGATCAAAGTACTGCCAAGCGATATCGATGAAGAGCCCAATTGATTGAGGCGCCTTACTGCTTCCTGAACGAGGCTTGTTTTCGCATCATTTCCGGAGAGCGCTAGAAACTGCTTCGGAAACCCTGCTCTGGATAGGGGCCAAAGCCGCGTACCGGAACCGCCACACAAAATTACAGGAAGTACTTTTATCATTGAATAAGGGGGGCAAAGCATTTATGCTTTTTATAAATGAGGTTCTATTTTATATGGCCAGGGCCTACTTCAGCCGCATAAACCCAACTTATATGTGAGTAAAGTCAGCAACTACTAACTTATATAGCGAGGAGAGGTTAAAACTTTTGCACTTGGACTAATTGAGTCACACTAACTACCTCATCTACTGGGGGTATTATTTTCATATCCCCCACATTGGCAATCGCCCTACTCCAATACCCTTCAGTCTTCCACCGCGGCGAGTCGCAATAAATTTCTACGGTGGGCTTACCTAAAACTGCGGATAAATGGGTTAAACCCGTATCGACACCAACCGTAAGCGCAGCATGCGCTACTAAAGAATAGGCCTCCTCGATCGAAAAAGCCCGCGGCACGATCGCCCCCGGAATTTGACTCGCAATCAAGGCGCTGACTTTCATCTCTGCTTCGCTGCCCCACGGCAGAATTACTTGATAGCCTTGATTCGATAGTACTTTGCCAAGTTCCACCCAATATTCATTGGGCCAACGCTTCGCTGCCCTCGCCGTCGAATGAAAGCACACCACATAGGGCGCTGGGGCGCCCTGATCGGTTTTCTTAAGGCCTTCAAAGAGCAGTGGAGGCAGTTGCACTACAAACACCTGTGGGTAAAAGCGTGGAGGCTCGTCATTGCGATTGAGCAGCGGCCAATCAAAGGCCGAGCACATCACCCAGCGCGAACGATCAATCGCATGGCACTTCACAGGTACATGAACTGACTCGGTATAAAACATTCGAGCCATTGGCTCATACCCCGAGTGCTCAGTTGCATTATCAAGACCAGCAACAACTGCATTATTTGATTTTTTTGCCAGTGCGCACACTAGGGCAGACTTTAATAAGCCCTGAGTCTCTAGCAGCACATCATAAGCAGTGGCTTGTAATAATTTGCGCATCGCAAAGAGCTCACGCCACGTGCGAAAACTGAACAGATTCTTACGCCAGCGCCGAAAGGCCACCGGAATAATGCGATCAATCCCTTTAAAAGTGGCTGTTGTCTTTAAGGGTTCAAGTAAATGCACATAGCCCTCTTCCACAATCCAATCGATTTGGGCATCGGGCAGACGTTTGCGCAAATCCCAAACGATAGGCAAGTTATGCAATACATCGCCCAAGGAGGAGAGTTTGACCAATAAAATCTTGGGCGCCTGAGGTACTTGCGCTGATTGCATTAACTCAGAGGCTGTGGCTTGATGCTGACTAATCATACCCACATTATCGTATGTTTGATACCCAACTCAGTAGCGCACTCCACATCATGGAGAAATTAGAACTTTGGCGCCTGATCCCAGGCTAGCCCTGCGGCATCTTTGGCATTCAGTAGCACCTGCTTACCCAGCGGAATGGGCCAATCGATTTTGACTGTTGGGTCGCACCAAGACAAACAGGCCTCACTACTGGGGTCGTAATAGTCGGTGGTTTTATAGAGAAAATCGGCTGTCTCAGAAAGTACTAAAAAGCCATGGGCGAAACCTGGTGGCACCCAAAGTTGTTTGTGGTTTTCGGCACTTAATTCAATACCGAACCATTTACCCAATGTTTTTGAATTTTTACGTAAATCAACTGAAACATCAAAAACCGATCCAGAAATCACACGAACCAATCGCCCTTGGGTATGCTGTGTTTGATAATGCAGACCGCGAAGAGTCCATTGCCTAGAGTGGGAATGATTGTCTTGTACAAATTCAACCTTGTATCCAACGGCT
>JAIXPN010000014.1 GCA_027486235.1 Burkholderiaceae bacterium | reverse complement strand
TTGGACTCAATAAAGGTATGAGTGTATTGGATTTATGACCTAAGATAGCGATCATGAGCACTTACCCTTTGATTATTGATACCAATGTATTGCTGGATCTATTTGTGTTTGATGATCAGCGGGCTAATTTTCTACAAGCAGAAATTAATGGTAAGAAGGCGCAGATGGTCTACTGCCCCGAGATGATTGAGGAGTTTGCGGATGTTCTGAGTCGTACGCAATTTCATTTAAGTAATGAAAAACAAAAAGAGATTCTGAAACATTGGCAAGACTTAGGCACCCTCATTCAGATTGATGAAGAAGCTCCGCTTAAATGCTCGGATCCTGACGATCAAATCTTTATTCATTTGGCATATCAATTAAGGCCGGCGGTTCTGGTTAGCAAAGATCGCGCATTAATTGCTTTACAAAAGCAGCTTACCGCTCTTGAGATTGAACTCAGGACATATTAGACATTTATCCTGCATCGCAATAAGTAAAGAAATTCATTTACTTAGATCGATTTGTTCAGAGTGGCTCTTGATAAATAAATTTCATGAGTAAGTTTATTGACACAAGATATGTGCAGGCATAGGATGAAGATGTGGTGTCACAGATTGTGTGTGAACCACACTGGTAGCAATACCAGTTCTCATTGGGGTGCATTCCTGCGCCCTTCTTCAATACGGGACATCACACTCCCGTAACGACGACAACCACTCAGGAGAGTGGCAGGGCCCGGCGGCATACCCGTCGGGCTTTTTACTTACATACAAATTGCTTTTGGGCTAAACGCTGTGTGGCATTCTCAGCCATCGCCTCAAACCGTTTGGTCATTTGTGTCCGAATAAAGTACTCGGCCATCGAATAAGGAACGATTGAACTTAATTCAATATTGGCTCGAAATTGAAAGCGGGTGCCGTCACCCTCGGGGTCTAAGCGCCATGTTCCTTTGTAGTATTTGACATCACCGCTGATCTGCTCAAAGTCTAGAACATAATCCGATAGCTCTTTGTATTGCACAATTGAACGCATCTGAATCGGAAACAATAAGATGCGATCTTCAACAACACGCTCTACCAAAACTTGATTACCCGATCGACTCAGAATTTTGGATTCTTTAATACCTGGGAAATTCTTAGCAGCCTCGTAATCTCGAATAAAAATAATGGATTGACATAAACTGAGGCCCACCTTGTAATCAGCCACTATCTGAAACTGCTCCCCATTGGGATAAACCTGCAGATGAAGATCGTATGGACTGCTTGCTGCCTGAACCCTGAGGGGTAATGTATGCAGAACGAGTAGACAGAGATAAACAATGCACCGCATCTGTGTATAGAAATTGAGTAAGCATTAAAAAGGAATCGTAATCAATCCTTCTCTGGGACTCATGGGCTGAGCTGAATCTTCCTCAAGCGCCTTGGCCTCTGCCTCACCTCGCTGATCTGAAGTGTAGTTCGGTCCAATGATGATCCTCTTGGGTGCAGTCTCTGGTGCTGATGGCTTTGGTTTATCCAATACACCCTGAGGAGGAACGAGAGGTTGCTCATTGATTGCTTTGAGCTCTTGCGGCTGAAATGGGGAGCTCGTTTGTGCAAAGAGTGGCAAAGCTAGGCATGCCGCCACAGAGCCAATTGAGATTAAATGGGTCTTCATTAGACTATTAAACCACTCTTTAAGAGGTCGCCACCTCTACAATAAGGGGTATATAGAAAGTAATAGGAAAACCAATGCCAGCAAGCAAAGAGCAAATAACTGATTTCTTTACTAAGGATTTTCCACAAACTAAGTGTCAGATTATTTCGGTTGGTAACGGCACTGCCCTTGTTACTCACCCCGTCGGTCATGAGGAACTAAGACCGGGTGGAACGGTATCGGGGCCTACGATGATGGCATTGGCAGATGTTGCTCTTTATGCTGCCATTCTCGGAGAGATCGGCATTGTGCCACTAACGGTAACCACAAGTTTCAATATCAATTTCCTGAAGCGCCCTCAACCCGCCAACTCGATTCGAGCGGAGAGTCGTTTACTGAAATTAGGCAAGACCTTAGTAGTTGGTGAGGTCAATATCTTTTCGGGAGATGACCCAATGCCTGTTGCCCATGCTACGGGCACCTACTCCATCCCACCTCAAAAGTAGAATTAGTCCTTGCGTTTAAAGACACCCATCACCCCAGCCAATATTTTGGGGGAAAGTGATAAAGCAAACAATACGTCGACAATAAAGAACCATGATCCTCTGCTAATTTCAACAATTGCCAACACAACAAATACGGCCATCATCACCCGGCGTAAGGTGTCTTGTGGAAAGTAACTCATGGTGCGATCCTCTTGTTTGATTGAATTAGTTTAGATGATTTGCACGACGTCATCAAAAGCCAAGCGCGGTCCACGGGGATAAATTCCAGCGGGGTCGGCCACGCCGATATTGAGTAAGAAATTCGCTTTGTAGCGTCCGTCAGGAAAAAACTCCGCATTTACTTTATTCGGATCAAAACCTGACATCGCACCACAATCCCATCCTAAACTGCGCACTGCCATGATCAAAAAAGCACCCTGTAATGAACTATTGCGTAAGGCAGCCACTTCAGTAACCGCTGGCTTGCCCTCAAAAAAAGGTTTGGCATCCACTGCGGGATATAAAACTGGCAAGTGCTCATAAAAGTGGGTATCAAATGCAACGATCACCGTGAGTGATGCACTCTTCACTTGCGGTACATTTCCCGGGCTAAGAGCTGGAAGTAGACGCTCTTTTGCTTGATCGCTGCGGATAAATACATAGCGACCGGGCTGGGCATTAAAGGCTGTTGGTGCCCACTTAAATAACTCATAAAGTTGCGTTATCTGAGTATCTGAAATTGCGTGCTGTGCAAACGCGTGCACAGTGCGCGCTTCAGTAAATAGTTCATTCTGGAAATCAATGGGTAGCAGTTTTTTCATGATGGTATGCAACAGATTTAAAATAATGGAATTACTCCATTATCAATCTATTTACTATGAGCTCCCCAAATTCAATTACCGCCACCCTAATCCCCGGTGATGGCATCGGCCCAGAAACTGTTGAATCAACTATCCAAATTCTCGATGCCCTGGGAAGCCCATTTCAGTGGGATGTTCAGCAAGCGGGTATGGCCGGGATCGATGCCCTAGGCGATCCTTTGCCAGAGCAAACCTTGCAAAGTATTCGTAAGCACCGTTTGGCCCTCAAGGGTCCTTTGACCACCCCCGTAGGTGGTGGTTTTCGATCCTCCAATGTGCGCTTGCGTGAAGAGTTTGAGCTTTATGCGAATGTGCGCCCCGCTAAGACATTAGTCCCCGGTCGCTTTGAAGATATTGATATTGTCTTGGTTCGTGAGAACTTGGGCGGATTCTATGTCGCCCATGAATACTATATCCCCGTAGGTGATGATCCCAAGGCCGTTGCTGTGTCGACCGGAATGAATACACGTGAGAGTAGTAAGCGTATTGCGCGTTTTGCCTTTGAGTACGCCATCAAGAACGGTCGTAAGAAAGTGACCGTGGTACACAAAGCCAATATCTTGAAGCTGCTCACCGGTATCTTCCTAGATGCCGCACGCGAGGTAGCAAAAGAATACGAAGGTCGAGTCGAAATGGATGACATGATCGTTGATGCCTGCGCTATGCAACTAGTACTCAATCCATGGCGCTTTGATATGTTGCTTTGTACCAATTTATTTGGCGATATCTTGTCAGATCAAATTGCTGGTCTTGTGGGTGGTTTAGGTATGGCGCCAGGGGCTAATATTGGTGAGAATGCTGCCATCTTTGAAGCGGTCCACGGCTCTGCCCCGGATATTGCCGGCAAGGGAGTTGCAAACCCGATCTCAATCTTGCTAGCCTCTGCCATGATGCTGGACCATGTTGGTAAACAAGATCTAGCCAATCGTTTGCGCAAAGCTATCATCGATACCTTAAATATCGATGCAGTACGCACACGCGATCTTAAGGGTGAGGCAACAACGAAGCAATTCACAGATGCGGTATGTAAGCGCCTGAGTAAGCAATAAAAGTTAAGGGGGTCCATGGACCCCCCCCTATTCTTTTCCTCAAAGAGAGTGTTACTTAATCAGGCCACATGCAATGCGTGGGCCAGAGTTTCCAGCAGGTTGTGACTTATAGTCATCTGGATCGCGATGAACTACTACCGATCGGCCAACAATGCCTGCTGGTCCAGTATTGACTGTAAATCCAGTTAGCTTTGCAGAATAGGTCGCATTACCATTGGCATCCGCTTTGATATTCGGCATATCGCCTGCATGACTATGTGAGCTACCTGGCTGACCATGTGACTTACCATCTGGATTGAAATGGCCGGCAGCACTCATGGCGTCAGGCGCAGAGCAATCACCTTTCTCATGAACATGAAAACCGTGCTCTGAATTTGGTTTAAGACCAGTAACCTTGGCGCTCACCAAGACGTCATTACCCTGCCAGACAAAATGAACCTCACCCTTTGTGTTTGATCCTGAGCGCGATTCCAAAGTAGCGCTTGCTTTTTGACCAGTTCCACCACCCGAAGGGTGGCAGGCTGTTAATAGTCCAACTATTGATATTCCTAGAATCGTCACGACATGTTTCATGTTCTTCTCCTTATATGGGCATAACTAGCTACTTCTTTCCTTTTACATCGTTTGAAGACCTCTGAACCAAATAATTAGGGTTTAAACCAATAAAAACGGCTTATCGAGGCTTGATATGAGCAATCTTTTTAGATCGACAGGCATCCGAGCAGTACTTCACACTCTCCCAGTTCTTCGCCCACGACTTGCGCCACACCATCTCACGGCCACAGACAAGACAGGTTTTACTGGGTAAGAAGCTCTTATTTCCTTTGAATGTGTTCAACAGAGCGATGGATAGTCAGAAGATTATTTGAGAAGTGGAATGGATTGCAAGTTCTTTGCATTTCTGTCGGCATCCGCAAAATGAACGCTCAGAATGCCGGGTTCTCAAAGGAGTGCAGGAAAAGAGCCTAGAGCAACCCAGATCGCAATGTGAAGATGCTTGCACATGATCAACCCTCCAATGAATTGGCGGAGACGAGAGGATTCGAACCTCCGATCCGTGTTTTAGCACAGATGCTCCCTTAGCAGGGGAGTGCCTTCGACCAGCTCGGCCACGTCTCCGTATTTCTACAATACC
>JAIXPN010000094.1 GCA_027486235.1 Burkholderiaceae bacterium | reverse complement strand
CACATGGCGTACAGCAGGCTCATCAAAGGTTGAAGCCACAACTTCACCGCGCACCGAGCGCTGCATTTCGGTTACTTCCTCAGGACGCTCATCAACGAGCAGAACAATCAGAATGGCATCGGGATAGTTTTGGGATATTGCATGAGCAACGTGTTGCATCATCACCGTCTTACCGGACTTCGGAGAAGCAACAATCAGACCGCGCTGGCCAAAGCCAATCGGCGAGATCATGTCAATAATGCGGCCGGTGAGATTCTCTTCAGCCTTGATATCACGCTCCAAGGCGATATTGCGATTGGGGTGGAGCGGCGTTAAGTTCTCAAACATGATGCGGTTTTTGAGATCCTCAGGCGCCATGCCATTAATCTTGTCAACCTTCACTAAGGCAAAGTAACGTTCACCTTCTTTTGGAGTGCGCACTTCGCCCTCAATGCTGTCGCCCGTATGGAGGTTAAAGCGACGAATTTGTGCGGGAGAGATATAAATATCATCGGGTGAGGCCATGTAGGAGGACTCGGGGGACCGTAAGAATCCAAAGCCGTCAGGTAGAACTTCAAGAACCCCATCACCAAACACCTGTTCACCTGCTTTGGCCCGCTTTTTAAGGATGGCAAACATCAGTTCTTGCTTGCGCATACGCTGAGTGTTTTCAATCTCGAGGCTAGCTGCCATCTCGAGGAGTTGGGATACGTGGAGTACTTTTAGTTCAGTCAGTTGCATGGTGTGCTTATGGTTCTATCAAACAGGAAAAGGAAAGAAGAGGAAATTGAGGAGGCTTTGGAATTGTCTTGAAGACAATGCAAAACAAGGACAAACGAGATCGGATTAAATCGAGATTGGTATTAGGTAATTGAGGAAATAACTAAAGGGGATAAATGGGGAATCGGGGGTTGGGCCTTAACAAAGGCTGTATTGAGATTGAATATTACACCAAAAAAGCCAAAAACCAGAATACCGGTCAAGACATCGCTTAAAAACAACATCAGGCTCAGTTCTTGAGCCTGATATCCATCATCCTACAAACTACTTAGATATTGCTATCAATGAATGCTGCTAACTGTGATTTTGCTAAGGCGCCAACCTTTTGGGCTGCCACAGTCCCATTTTTTTTTTTTTTTTTTGTGGGAATACCCCGAATATTGAACTGGGCAGGAATGCCCTGGTTCTCATCCACGTTCATTTTGGCTATTTGGATGCGATCGCCATATTCGGTAGAAAGCTCTTCCAGGATGGGGCCAATCATCTTGCAGGGCCCACACCATTCTGCCCAAAAATCGAGGAGAACGGGTTTGTCTGCCTTAAGAACGTCTTGCTCGAAAGATGCATCACTTACATGTTTAATGCCGGCACTCATGAAAATTCCTTATTGGTTTAAATGGTTGGAACAACTCTCATTGGAAAGCGATCCATCCCCTTATATTATCAATAAGCCGTGATTAATGCCTAAACCTCGAAGATTGATTCCAAAATTAGCACCATCGATGTACACACTAGCCATCACCCCCAATCAGGATGCCTTAGCGCAAATGGCGCAGCACATTTGGGATGTTGCTCTTGAAAGTAAGGCCCGACCGCTTGTAATCTTGCCCACAGCGGGACCCAATGCAAGTTTGCGTCAGGCTCTCGAGCGCATGCGGCCAATCATGGATAGTCATGCCACTCCATTTTTGCCAGAGGTGCATAGTCTGACAGATTGGCTGGAGTTGGCGCCCGATCTCTTTTTTATTCCGGATGAGCAATCGCAAACGGAGCGCATCTTACAAACCTATGCATCGATTGATGCGCACCCAGATTTGCAAAGCTGGTTTGCCGCCGAGGGTGAGGGCGGCGTATGGAGTTTGGCCCAAGCGATCGTGAGTGCATGCGACCTCCTCTCACAAAGCATCGCCCCCCATTTGTCATGGGATCCCAGCACGCTGGATCTGAAGGGTGATATGCAGCAATTAGAGGCCGTTCTACAAACAGCAATTGATCAGGCCTACCCAAGACTCGCCCAGGAGTTAGTAAGCAAAGAGGCTAGTGTCTTATTTGCATTCTGGAAATATCTAGGCTCTGTGCGGGATCCGGTATTCCGAAGACATCTTGCCTTGGCGTCTTACCTGCAGCAGTTTGCGCACGAAGAGCAGACTCGCAGACCCATGATCTGGATCGAAACAGTTGAGCCCCAGCCAGCACAAGCGAATGCACAAGCCTTGTTTCTGGTGGCTTGTGCGCAGTATCTGCCGGTTCACCGCATCACTATGGATTGGCGCTCGGTTGCCCTGTGGCCAGAGGCGATTACTGCTGAACCTGACTTGGATGATGAGACACAGGTTAAACGCAATATAGAGGACCTGACTGCGGGATCCATTCAATGCATTAATGCAAATCGTTTTGAAGACCTTGCATGGGAGGCAACTCGCTGCATTCAAGCCCATCTATTGGAGGGTCGTAAACATATTGCCTTGGTGGCGCAGGATCGCTTATTGGCCAGAAGAACAAGAGCCTTGTTGGCTCGTCTTGGGCCCGGCTTGAGTATCCATGATGAGACTGGCTGGAAGCTATCGACCACACGTGCAGCGGCGGCACTGCATGCATGGCTGGAGTTGTTGCGCTCTCCGCGTGAGGGACCAAGTGCGACCACATTGCTTGAGTTTCTGAAAAACCCATTTTTGGATCTAGCCCACCTTCTCAATACTAGCGATACGAATTGTGATCTATTAGTCACAGAGTTGGAGAGTGCACTCCTGATTGCCCAAGCGCGATCCTCGTGGGTCAGTTTTTTTCTCGCCATTGAAGCAGGCGCTAGCCCACAATACGATCCGCGCCTTCACATCTTATTACATCGTATTCGTGAACGTGTTTTGCGCTGGCACAGCAAGCCTCTGCAAAGACCGCCTTGTAGCGATGCGCTCAAGCAATTACGCGAGGATCTCCTTGCTTTTGGAATGCAACAACTCTTTGAACAGGATGCAGCTGGTTTACAGGTATCAGCGATGTTACAAAGGCTGGAGTTGCACCACAGTTCATTAGCGCATCTGCAGATGCCGATTAATGAGTGGATCATCCTACTGAAGACCGTCATGGAAGAGGAGGTATATCGCGAAGAGGGTATTCAGGCCAAAGCTCGCGTCTCGATCCTGCCACTTAGCGCGACACGCCTGCGTTACTTTGATGCAGTGGTGATGGTCGGTTGTGATGAGCGTCAACTACCATCATTTTCAGAGCCACCATTATTTTTTTCTGAGTCTCTCTGTCAGGCCTTGGGCAGCTCGAGTGTTCCATGGCAATTTCGTCAACAAGCACGAGATCTCTCCCAGTTATTGGCAAGCTATTCACACGTTGATCTCCTATGGCAGAGTGAAGGGGCTGGTGGTGAGCCATTACGGGCCTCCCCATGGATTGAGCGACTGCAAAATCAATTACCAACATTAAGCACAAGCTCCGCAAAGGCAGGGAAGCGCGCTGGAGAGGCGCGTCCAAGCACGATGGCGAGCGCCAGCCGCTTGCCAGAGTTGCCAATGCCAATCCGCATGAGCCCCAGCGCCTACCGAGCCTTGCGTTCCTGCCCCTATCAGTACTACGTGCGAAGCCTATTGGGTTTGCGTAAGCGTAAAGGGCTGGATGAAGAGCTCGATGCTTCTCTGCTCGGTCAAACACTTCATCAGATCTTGCGTAATTTCTTTCAGGAACTGAAGACTGCTCAACTCAGGGAGCCGAAATTACAGGACCTACAGTATCGGCGTACCTGGATGCAGGAACAATTACAGCGGGCCTCTGAGCAGGGTTTCGCCAAACTACTGGAGGGCGACAAACGTATCTTGGGAAGCCTGCGCGATTGGCAAAAACAAATCCCTAGTGTTATTGCCTGGCAGCTCAATCGAGAGGCGCTTGGTTGGCAATTTCATGATGCCGAACTGAAGGTTGGCTTTGAGTTCTCGTTTACAGACACGCATCACCAAGAACATACCATTCGGATCGAAGGGTATGCCGATCGTGTTGATGTCAGTGTGACCGGCCAGCAGGCTGCCGTTCTAGATTACAAATTCCAGAATCGTGACAAGATCAAAAAACGGGCAGACCAATTGATGGATGATCCACAACTCTTGCTCTATACCAAAGCAATTGAGACCGAGAAAAAAATCATTGGCCATACCGTTACAGATGCGGACTGGGTCGCACTCAAAATGGATCTCAAGAAAAGGGATTCAGCGGAGCGCGCACTATCGGTTGATGATTTGGGGGATCGTGTTGATGCGCTTGAGGAACAGCTGCGGCAGGATTTAAGTGCAGTCTGGTCTGGCTCGCCCATGCAAGCTTTTGCTCCAGAGAGTGTCTGCCGTCATTGTGAGGCGCGAGGTATCTGCAGAAAGGGAATGTGGTGAGTCTTTCGCAAGAACCTAATCAGCTCAACATTTCTTTGGTTTGCAATCCCAAGCGATCTGTTGTCGTGTCGGCTTGTGCAGGCAGCGGCAAAACTTGGTTATTGGTAGCGCGTTTAATTCGGATATTGCTCGCGGGAGAATCGCCTCGCTCCATCTTGGCGCTAACCTTTACGCGTAAGGCTGCTCAGGAAATGCGTGATCGCCTCTATAGCCTGTTGCATGCATGGACCCAACTCAATGATGCTGAGTTGGCCAAAGAACTACAAGAGCGCGGCCTTACCGAGAGTGAGGCTATGCAATCTCTCCATCATGCACGCACTTTGTATGCCACCTTATTGGCAAACCCTCACTCGATTGTGATTGATACATTTCATGGATGGTTTGGTACCTTACTAAATGGGGCGCCGGTATCGATGGGAATTCAGCAGGGATTTAGCCTGCGCGAGGATGCCAAGCGCTTACAAAGCGAGTGCCTTGAGGATTGGTGGTCCTCCTTGCCCAAAGAGCTTGAGGCGCAATATGAGATCTTGCTGGATCATCTAGGTTCGCATCAAACCCATCAGTTTCTTCTTGGCGCAAATAGCTTATTAAGACAACGAGGAGCATGGGTCTTCTTTGAGAAAGCATGTAGGGTGCTAGGTCAGTCACCGATGGATGTTCTGAAGCACCAACTTGCTTACGTAGCTCGACCCAATCCATTACTTGAAGAGCTTAGTAAAGCGACTGCATTACAAGAGCTCAAACTCCTATTGGATGGCCTTCAGCATGGTGGTAAGAACGATCAAAAGTTAAGCCTTGATCTTGAACTGGCGGTTGATTATCTGATGCAGAAAGATAGTAAGGCAGCTGCAGAAGCCATTCTCCCAATCTTCATGACCCGTGATGACCTACCAACGTATCGTAAAGATAACGATAAGGTCACAAACGATACTGCGGCCTATCTTCAGAAAAAAAATATCTCTGCACAAGAGTTCATTCAGCTTCGCCAATCATGGGGTCAAGTGTGCGAGGACTTCATTGGATGGCGCACCGAGCATGATGCAATTGTGCTTAATGAAGCGTGGTTCATCATCAGTGCAGCAATCATTCGGCATACGCAACGCGCCAAAGAGCGTCTGCGCGTTCGTGACTTTGATGACCTCGAGTTAGGTGTTGCGGAGATGATCTCGGATTCGCGCATTGCTGCTTATTTGCAGGCACGACTTGATGCGCGCTACAACCATATCTTGATTGATGAGTTTCAGGATACTAATCCGCTGCAGTGGCAAATTCTTAAATCTTGGCTCGAGGCATATGGCGATGATGCTAATCGACCAAGCGTGTTTATTGTTGGGGATCCAAAGCAATCCATTTATCGATTCCGTCGGGCCGACCCACGTTTGTTTACTGCTGCCAAGCAGTTTTTGCATGAGCACTATGGTGCAGCTCTTCAAGAACAAAATACAACGCGGCGTAATGCCCCAGAAATTGTTAAGGCAGTGAATGCCATTTTTGCCCAAGAGCACATTCCCGAGTCTTATCCATTTCATCAGCAAACAACAACATGGACTGCACCAGCTCTTCAAAAAAGTACGGTGTATCAAACTGGTGAGGCATATCGCCTGAAACTAATTCCCGCTGAAGAATTACAAAATATCGATCGCTCGGGTAATGCCCTAGAGACCCCCTTATTGGATCTTCATCAGACCCCTGCGGCCCAGCAACGTCTGCAAGAGGGCCAAAGTGTTGCAGCACTGATTACTCATCTACTGCAAACACGGCAGGTGTTGGATGAGGAAATTGATAGCGGCAATGCCAAGGTAAAGCGGCAAATCTGGCATCAGGCACAACCGGGTGATTTTTTACTACTGGTCAAACGACGTGCTTATTTGCCAGAGTATGAGAGGGCATTAAAAGACGCTGGCCTTCTGTATGAGAGCCCGCGCTTAGGTGGTTTGCTTGAGACCTTGGAAGTAGAGGACTTAATTGCCTTACTCACCATCCTGGTAACGCCTGCAAATAATTTGGCCTTGGCACAGGTCTTGCGCAGTCCGCTATTTGCTTTGAATGAAGCACAGATGCAAACTTTGGCCGAGTTAGTGCAGAGTAATCAGGGATATCGTCATTGGTGGGAGGCGCTCACACAAGGACAGCAACATCCATATCAGACGCAGTTTGAAGTGATTACGCAGCAATTGAACCAATGGATTAACTTGGCTAAGCATTTGCCTGTTCATGATCTACTCGATCATATTTATTTCTCGGGTGATGTGCGCATGAAGTACGCCACGTATTGTCATGAGAGTGATCGTGAGCAAGTATTAGCCAATTTAGACGCTTTCCTAGAGCTTGCACTAAATCTTGATGGGGGACGTTATCCCAGTTTGGGACGATTTATTACTCAGCTCAATCGTATGCGCCGTGGTGATGAAGATGAAACACCCGACGAGGGAGAGATGAGTGGTGATACTCAAATTGAGGATGGTGATGTTTCAATCGACGATGAGGATGAAGATTCAGCTGAATCAATCGAGCGGCGAGCGCAACGTGTTCGCTTAATGACCATTCATGGTGCTAAGGGATTAGAAGCCCCCTTTGTGATCTTGCTCGATGCCAATAACACAGCAAGTCCGCATTTTAGCCATGGCGTGCTGCTCGATTGGAACCCAGAGCAGGCGGGCCCCAGTCATCTATCGATGTTTACAAAACTCAGTCTAGGTAAAGGTCGAGAAGATTTGCGAGAGCAAGAAAAGGATATTGCTCTGAAAGAGAACTGGAACCTTCTCTATGTTGCCATTACCAGAGCCAAACAAGGTTTTTGGATGAGTGGCGTGGAGAGCTCCAAAAATCGTAATGATGAAGGGGTGACCAAAGACAGTTGGTATGCGCGTGCTCGCAGTGCAGAGCTGAAGCTTTTTGAGGAGCTTGATGGGCCTAAGCTTGCCAATACATCGGCTTCAGATTCAGTGACAAATAAAAACATAAGCTTACTCCATCAATTTGAATGTAAGGATTTAATTCTTTCTTGGCAGGGTGAGAAGCCGATTGAAGAGATAAAGACTTCGGTTGATCTAGAGCAGCAAAAGATCTTGAACGAAGGAGTGTGGTTTCATGGGGTATTGCAACGGATCACACCGCAGCAGTATCGACCTGCAGCGCAAAGCTTGCCCACTGCTCAAGCAATTGCCAGCGCGTTCATGATTACCTTGGCTGATGCGGAATTAGCATTACAGCGTGCTTTGATGGTTTATCAGTCTCCGCAATTGCAAGCTTATTTTGACCCCAAGCAATATGAAGAAGCTTGGAATGAACTAGACCTTGTAACGGTGGATGGAAGAAGTATGCGTATTGATCGTCTAGTGGGGTTTGGCAATTCACTGGTAATTTTGGATTACAAACTCACCATTCCAAAGCCTGATGAAGAGCAGTACATAAAATACACAGAACAGTTAGCAGGCTATCGCAGCGAGTTGCAGCGGATTTATCCGCATAAGCCGATTGAGGCAGTGCTAATTGATGCAGAGGGACGAAGCTTACCCCTGACTTACTAGATCTCAACAATCATCTCAATTTCAACACAAGCCCCCAAGGGGATCTGTGCGACACCAAATGCACTACGCGCATGTTTGCCAGCATCACCAAAAATCTCACCGAGTAACTCAGAGCAGCCATTTACAACCAAATGGTGTTCGATGTACTCAGGGGTTGAATTGACTAGACCCATGACCTTGACGATGCGTTTCACTCGATCCAATGAGCCAATATGGGCATGGAGGGTTGAGAGCAGGTCAATAGCAATATTGCGGGCCGCTGTCTTACCGGTCGCAGTGTCCATATCAAGCCCGAGTTTGCCAACCCAGGGCTTGCCATCGCGTTTAGCAATGTGGCCAGAAAGATAAACCTGGTTCCCACTCGTTACTGCCATCACATAAGCGGCAGCCGGCGCCCCGGGGCTTACTAGGGTAATTCCTAGCTGCGATAGTCGTTGGGTAATAGCGCTCATTAAAGTCTTTCCGTTAGTAGGGTAAAGCAATGTTTCAGGAAGACTGACAGTATAGGGAAATGACAAAATTGCCTGACAGCTTTGACTGTCCGCTATACTTCAGCCTACAAAATATTAACCATTTTGCAATACGATCACGCACATGAACAAAGCTATCGTTTTCTCATTTGGCACAGCATTACTTGCTAGCCTTTTCTCTATCAATGCGCATGCCCAAGATGTCAAAGGTTCTGCTCAGGCAGGACAAAGCAAGGTTTGGATTTGCGTGGGTTGTCACGCTATTCCCGAGTACCGGGCTGATTGGCCTCAGGTCTATCGTGTGCCAAAGCTAGGTGGCCAAAATGCTGAATACATTGTTGCTTCACTGAAAGCCTATAAGTCTGGGGAGCGCAAGCACCCAACAATGCGCGGTATTGCTGGCAGCCTCAGCGATCAAGACATGGCTGATATCGCCGCTTATTATTCTGCGCAGAACGCCAATTCACCACGTAACCCATTAAAGTAATTGGAATAGAGATCATGATCAAATCCGCTCTGATTCTTGCCTTACTTAGCGCCTCTGTAGGCGTTGCTCATGCAGCCGATATTGCCAAAGGTAAAGAACTTGTTGAAAAGAATAACTGCGCAGCGTGCCATGGTGCTGGCTTAAAAGCGCCGGTTGCACCCGCTTATCCAAAGATTGCAGGGCAGTACCAGGACTATTTGTATTTCGCTCTCAAGTCTTACACAGTTGATGGCAATTCCAATGTGGGGCGTAATAATGCCATCATGCAATCGCAGATGAAGCCCTATAGTGATAAGGACCTACGTGATATGGCGGCTTACATTGCCTCCTTACCGGGAGACCTAGTCGTTAAGAAATAAGGTCTATTTCCCAAACGTGTACAAAGCCCCGTTAATCGGGGCTTTTTATTTGGCAGCCTCGAGACCTCGGGCGAGGTGAGTGCGCATGGCTTGCTCTGCAGTTCGTGGATCTCGTTTTAGTAAGGCCTTTAAGATCTCGCGATGTTCGGCTAAGGACGATTGCATGCGTCCCGTTCGACTTAATGAGTCTTTGCGTTGCAGCTTTAGAACTTTGCGCAGATCTGCAATGACGCCACTCATCCAAGGATTATTTGCAATGGCGATGATGCGCTCATGAAAGCGTACATTGATCTCGAAGAATTGCTCAAGATTGCGATCGGCTGCCGCCTTTTCTAGACGCAAGTGCATATCGTCGAGCTCATTAAGATCTCGCTCGTTTGCCTTTACCGCTGCTTCTTTGGCTGCTTCTCCTTCTAATAAGGACAAAATAGTGAAGATTTGTTCTAGATCACCACGATTGACTTCCGTTACATACGCTCCGCGGCGCAGTTTCATGGTGATAAGACCTTCGGCCGCCAAGACCTTAATTGCTTCGCGCAGGGGAGTGCGGCTTATCCCAAATTCCTTAGCAAGGCTTTGTTCGTCAATCCAGGTGCCTGGCGTCAGTTCATGAGCAAATATCCGACTACGCAATTGGTCGGCAACCTCTTCGTATAAAGGCCTACTAGCTAATATCTTGGTCATGTTTAATTCGTATTCTTCTGTTTTATATGGATATTTTTATAAATCATCAATATTCTGAATTCATAATTATGTATTCAATTCTATAGACAAATACTCTAAAGTCAAGGAAAATAGCAAAAAACCAAACATCATTGATGGGGAGCTTATGAGCAAGAATCCGTCCGCAACGAAACCAGTCTGGCCCGATGCTCCAGATAGCAATCAAGATGCGTGGCGAAAGTCTGCCAGTCAATCGGCGCCTAATGGTGATGTAGATGGTCTCGGCTGGGACACCCCTGATGGTATTCATCTCAAGGCACTCTATACCCAAGATGATCTAACTGGGTTGCCATACACCAATAGCTTGCCAGGATTTGAGCCTTATCTCCGTGGCCCTCAAGCAACCATGTATTCCGTTCGTCCATGGACCATTCGGCAATACGCTGGATTCTCTACCGCCGAAGAATCGAACCTCTTTTATCGCAAGGCATTAGAAGGCGGCGGACAAGGTGTATCTGTGGCATTTGACCTCGCCACCCATCGTGGCTATGACTCCGATCATCCTCGGGTTGTGGGTGATGTAGGGAAGGCCGGAGTAGCGATTGATTCAGTCGAAGATATGAAGATTCTGTTTGACGGTATCCCCCTGGACAAGGTCTCCGTCTCCATGACTATGAACGGCGCTGTGCTCCCTGTATTGGCCGGTTATATCGTTGCCGGTGAAGAACAGGGAGTTCAACAAGCGCAGCTGTCTGGAACGATTCAGAACGATATTCT
>JAIXPN010000015.1 GCA_027486235.1 Burkholderiaceae bacterium | reverse complement strand
CGGTTCGTCGCACTCATTTAAGAAATTGACTTGGTTTAAAACCAAATCATTTTTACTGTCTATGAGTACTGTTTATTTACATCTGTCCCGAAGGACTGGATGCCTTTACTCAGTACCCACAATTATCGGTTGACTAATTTTTAAAGAAGGCTGACCCAAATTTAATTTGCGGAAAATCAGCGAAGTCCATGACTATGACATACCCTTAGACATATGTCAACACCCTCTTACGATTATTTTCTTATTGGATTACAAGCAAATCTGGCCTGCAAAAATAGATTTGAATGAAATCAATCACTTACAAAAATTGAATAAGCGGGAGAATGAGCCGCGGGGCAGCGGCTATTTTTGATATTAGGGTAAACACTGATCTTATTGATCCAGTTTGGCCTGGATTACCGCGGTCGAACCACAAAACTCCTAGTTAATTGCTGGGTTGGTATCGGGTTGAGATGTTCTGGCCTTGCCTTCCCTCTCTAAACGCTGCTTCTCTGCCTCAGAAATGATGTCAAAGAACGCGAATACTTGTTTTACGCCGCTTACTTTGCTAACAATTTGTTTTGCCTTATCAGCCTCTTGTTGAGTCAGTATTCCCATCAAGTAAACGCGACCGCCCTCTACAGAAATACTCATGGAATTCGATGGAATATCTGACGTAAAAATCAATTGAGTCTTAATGCTTGAAGCCAGATAAGAATCGCTCGCGCGTGCGGCAAACGAACTGTTGGGGCCAATGATAATTTCATTAAACAGTGAACGAACATTTTTCATTGCCTTAACATCTGCGGCTGCCTGGCTTTTGATTGAGTCGTCCTTTGCTTCGCCCATCAAAACGACTTTTTGATTGAATGAAACCACGACAATGTGTGCGGAGTCACCAAACTTCTTGGAAAGCTGACTATTCGCCTCAATCTCAACCCCTAAATCAATTGCCTGAACGGCCGGGGTTCTGCGATCGGCCAAAATCGTTGCGCCGCCGACCATACCGCCCACAATAAATACGCCGCACCCGGACAATTGGATGCTTAGGCAAAATACACAAAAAACCTTAATGAGTCGCAACATAATTATTCCTCATCAAACAACACATGATCAACGCCATCGCATAAACAATGCAATAGCAATAAATGCGTTTCTTGGATGCGAGCAGTGCGTGATGCGGGAACACATAAATGCACATCATCGCCATTTAATAGGTCAGCCATTTTGCCGCCACCATTGCCCGTTAAAGCAATAATATGTATGCCGATTTTTTTTGCAGCCTCAATCGCCTTGATTACGTTCTTAGAGTTTCCAGAGGTTGAGATGGCAATTAAGACGTCATTGGCACGCCCAATACCGCGCACTTGCTTGCTAAATACATCTTCATAACTATAGTCATTACCGATTGCCGTCAAAATCGATGTATCTGTGGTCAATGCTAGGGCGGCAAGCTCGCGACGCTCACGTTCAAAACGGCCCATTAACTCTGCAGCAAAATGTTGTGCATCTGCGGCAGATCCACCGTTGCCACAAGCCATTATCTTGCCACCATCTTTTAGGCATTTGCTAATGAGAAGAGTTGCCTTAGCAAGCTCAACCGGCAAAACTTTGGCGCCCTCCTGTTTCACAGAAATGCTATCTGCAAAATGCTGTTTCGCTCTTAGCGCAATGCCGTCAATTGATTTCATTTTCATGTCACTATTATGCTCTGATTGAATCCATTAAATGTTGCATACAGATAGTGTCATTTCTATCTATTTGCAAGCATAATCAATTTTATAGAGCTTTATTTGCAATGGACAAAGTCATCCCTCAATTCCTCTTCGAACAAGAGCTTCCTTCTGCATCGCTTTATGTGGTCGCCTCCCCTATTGGCAATCTGGGAGACATCACATTAAGAGCATTACATGTTCTAAACCAGGTGGACGGGATAGCATGTGAAGATACGCGGCATAGTGCTCAACTTTTAAAGCACTACGATATTCGTAAACCTCTGATGGCAATTCATGAGCATAACGAGATGGAAGCTGCGAATATCCTGATTGATCATCTTCGTAATGGCGAGCGCTGGGCTTATCTGTCTGATGCTGGTACACCGGGAATTTCTGACCCAGGTGCACGGCTTGTAATGCAAGTCGGTGGACAAGGCTTTCGTACTATCCCAATTCCTGGGGCAAGCGCTCTAACAGGTGCGCTATCTGTTTGCGGCTCAATATTGCTGGCCTCGTCGGGTCAATTTCAGTTTTTAGGTTTTTTACCCAACCACAATAAAGAATTTGATCAGACCCTTGAGCGGATGATTCAAAGTGCCTTACCCAGCGTTTTTTATGAGAGCCCACATCGACTTTCCAAAACATTTCTTAAATTGAGTAAGGCTGTTCCAGAAGAGCGCGGCATATTTGTAGCTCGAGAGCTGAGCAAGAAATTTGAGAGCATTTGCCACCTGAAACCAAGTGAGCTGTTGCCGTGGCTAGAACACCCAAATAACCAAAAAGGTGAGTTCGTTATTGTCTTAAGCGGCTCCAATAAGAAGGGGGCAGAACCTGAGCACGCCGACTCAACCAAATTGGCGGGCCTACTTAAAGACCATATGGGCAGCAGAGATATAGCAGCAATCTTAAGCTCATTATTTGGCCTCAAGAAAAATGAGGCCTATGAAATCGCCATATCCTCTAAGGAAAAGGGCTAATCTCTATTTCGCGGGCGCTGCTGCTGGTTTTTCTGCGGGAGCTTTTGGCTCAGCAAACTTGCCCCCGGCTGAATTAGCAAGATAAACAACTGCTCTTGCAATCTCATAGTCACTGACATCTGCAGGACTTGCGCCTCCACGGGCTGGCATGGCGCCCTTACCCTTCATGACAGATGCATAAAGTGCGTCAAAGCCTGTGCCGATTCTTCCGCCCCAGGTAGAGGCAACTGCAAATTTTGGCGCTCCGGCTGCACCAGAGTTATGGCAAGAGGCACATACTGCCTTGTAAACAGCCTCTCCCGACTGAGCCTCGCGGGGTGCGCTTGCATCCCTAAAATTTAACTGCCCCACCGGCTTGATTAAGGCTAGAGTGGCTTTTTCAGAAGTATCGGGATTTGTTTTTTTCCCACTGCTGACATAAACAATTAAAAGAAAAATAATCACTAGGGGAATAAAAAAACTAGCAAACACTGCGATGGATAGCTGCTTCGTGTTTTTAATCAAATTGCCGTGTTCTTCACTCATAATGGTCAGATAAGGTGGGTTATTCAATAAACATTTGGGATTATACCGAGAGCATTTTGTTTGAGGCACTTACAATAAGCCCATCCACCATTTAAGGCGCCCGTAGCTCAGTGGATAGAGTATTGGCCTCCGAAGCCAAGGGTCGCAGGTTCGATTCCTGCCGGGCGCGCCAATTGAGAATACTTTTGTAACACGAGAATTCCAAAAAACCACTATTATTTGTGCAATTATTGAAAGCAAACGTGTCAGAGCTAAACAGCGCCCTCCCTTCCAGCCAAGCCTTGGCCAACCCGGCACCTCTTAGCCCAGAGCTGCCGCTTCCCCATCGCAAGGTGATTCGCTCATGGTTAACGCCAATGACCGAGGGGAAAACGATTAAAGCAATTGTGCTCTTGGCGTTCGACTCTATTTTGTGGATTGCGTGTATTGCGGCAACCGTTTATTTCGAAAATGTTTTCGTCAAAATTCTGTTTGGTCTTTTAGCTGGCTTTGTAACTGGAAGAATTTTTATTCTGGGTCACGATGCCTGCCACCAAAGCTTTACCCCGCACCGCAATTTAAATAAGGTCTTAGGCAGAATTGCCTTTCTGCCCTCTTTAACACCTTATAGCCTCTGGGACATTGGTCACAATGTGGTTCACCATGGGCAAACTAACTTGAAGGGGTTTGACTTTGTTTGGGCCCCCCTAGCAAAAGAAGAATATGATGCGCTGCCCTCCTGGCGGAAGTATTTGGAGCGGCACTACCGAAGCGGCTGGGGTCCGGTTACCTATTATTTGGTCGAAATTTGGTGGAACAAAATGTTCTTCCCCAACAAAAAATATAGGCCTGCCGATCGCTCTATTTTCTTAAAAGACAATCTACTGGTCAGCGCCTTTGCAATCATTTGGATTGCTGCCCTCATTGTTTCTGCAATAGGCACTGGGCAGTCCGTCGTATTGGCCCTGGTGTGCGGATTTGTTGTTCCTTACTTATTCTGGAATGGCATGATTGGTTTCGTTGTTTATGTTCATCACACCCATCCAGCAGTGGCTTGGTATGACAATAAATCTGAGTGGCTTCGTGCCCAACCCTTTGTTTCAACGACCGTTCACTTAACATTTAAGTTTTACTGGGGCGCTCTTATGCACCACATCATGGAGCACACTGCTCACCATGTTGATATGAGCGTTCCTTTGTATAACCTAAAAGAAGCTCAAAATCGCCTCGAAACTCTCTTGCCTGAACGAATTATTGTTCAACCTTTCTCCTGGAAATGGTATTTTGATACTGCAAAAACTTGCAAGTTGTACGATTTCAAGGAAAAGGCTTGGTTAGACTTTGATGGCAATAAAACAGCCAATTCGGTTCGAGTTCTATTAAGCCCCTCTGGTAATGGGGAAACGAGGTAAAATAACGGTTTCGAGAAGATTTAGCAGATTCCGTTATGACCACGTCGACTACCCCAACACCCACCCAGGACACCTCCCCTAGTCTCAAGTTTTGCTCATCCTGCAGCCGGGAAAAAAGGCTGGAAGGTGGTACATGGATTCCAACAAGCAATCGCAAGCAGCGTTGGATTTGCGCGAGCTGCCTCTACAACCGCACCCACAGGACCGGCTCCGCAAAAGCCTAGGCCTCATTCCCCACATAGGGGTTTGTTTGTCTTTCCCGCCCAAAACTAGACATTGGTCCATGCCCAGGAACAAAGGCGACATCGTCACCGAGTGGCCATAATTTTGTTTTAATTGCATTAATTAAGTCGGCATGATTGCCGCGCGGAAAGTCCGTTCTGCCAATCGATCCAGCAAATAATACATCTCCCACCAAAGCTAAGCGAGTTGCCTTATCAAAAAACACCACGTGCCCAGGCGTATGGCCGG
This sequence comes from Burkholderiaceae bacterium, assembly GCA_027486235.1. Taxonomy (GTDB): domain Bacteria; phylum Pseudomonadota; class Gammaproteobacteria; order Burkholderiales; family Burkholderiaceae; genus Polynucleobacter; species Polynucleobacter hoetzingerianus. Next base: position 21,874 of record JAIXPN010000015.1, on the reverse strand, counting down.
GGCAATGAAGAACATTCAGAGTATGCTCACCCAAGGTAACAGTATCGCCATCATCCAACCAGCGATCTGGCTCAAACGCTCGGGCCTCCCCAAAGCCAAAACGAACTGTTTGCTCGGGCAACTGGTCTAGCCAAAACTTTTCATCTCGATGGGGGCCCTCGATTTGAACATTCCACTTTTTTGCCAAATCTACTGCGCCTGCGCAATGGTCAAGATGTCCATGTGTTAACAACACCTTGCTTAGCTTTACATTTAGCTGCCTTAAAGCGTCCTCAATTTTGTCAAGATCGCCACCGGGATCGACAACAGCCGCCTCACGTGTTTTCTCGCAAAACAATATGGAACAATTCTGTTCGAATGGCGTTACAGGAACAATAGCAAGCTTTAAGGTCATAAATGTATTCGATTAATCGATTTGCTAATTACCGATAAAATATTCTAATGAATAAAGTTGATGGCCTCTTATTTGCCAAAACCCATGAGTGGATTAAGCAAGGTGATGATCAAAGCTTTTGGGTTGGAATTAGCAATCATGCTCAAGAAGCCTTAGGCGACGTCATGTTTGTGCAATTGCCCGCCCTTGATTCAAATGTCAAACAAGGTGATGCCTGCGCAAGCATTGAGTCTTTAAAAGCTGCGAGCGATATCCATGCGCCCATTAGTGGAAAAATTATTGCGATTAATTCTGAGGCGCAAGACTCCCCTGAAGCGATCAATGGACAACCCTATGATGTGTGGCTTTTTAAAATCCAGCCAGAACATCCGGATTCAGCCAAAGCTGAGCTTGATTCTTTATTGAGCCCGTCCGCCTACGACAACTCACTAGAGGATTAGATCAGTAGCGGGTCTCGCTCAATAGACCAACGAACTGCGCCCTTTTTGCTAACTCGCCCATTAGACTGTCCACGCATATACGCATCCAATGCATTGAGCTGGGCTTGTAACTGAGCGCGATTGATCGCTTCAATTAATAATTGAGCCCTGTCTTTACCGCCGACTCTTGAAAGAGACTTGGGCACTGGATCAAAACACGTGACCTCTTTTTTAGTGGGCGCGTTTTTATTTAAAAATTCTTTTGCAGAACTTAAAAATTCTATCGCCGAGCTCATTTGCTTTGACTCTGCATGAATAAGCGCATGATACGTAAACGGCGGCAAGCCAGCATCGTGTCGCTCTTTTGCTAAATATTGCATAAAACCGGCAACATCGTAAGACATTAAATGTTGATATACCGCATCATTGGGATAACGGGTTTCGATAAGCATTTTTGCTCTTTCCCCCCCGGAGCGCCCAGCTCTTCCAGCCACCTGGATTAATTGTGCAAATAGGAGTTCTGGTGCTCGGTAATCATTCGAATAGAGTCTCGCATCCGCATCCAACACACAAACTAAGCCAATATTTTGGTAGTCGTGCCCCTTACTCAGCATTTGTGTGCCAACAATAATGTCAGCATCTCCTTGGTGAATTTGAGTAAACAAAGCTTCGCTTTGCTTCCCTGTGCGAGCGGTATCAGCATCCACCCTCAGTATTTTGGCCTGCGGAGCAATTTCATGAAGCTGCTCTTCTAATTTTTGAGTGCCCCTTCCAAGAGGCAATAAATCGCTATCCCCACATTTTGGACACGCTCGCGGAATCGGCTTTACCAAACCACAGTGATGACAACACAATGCAGGCACATTACGCAACCCAAGTCGCCGATGCATTACCGTATAGCCTGAACAATCCTTACAATCGGAAAGCCAGCCGCAGGTTACACAAGCAAGTACCGGGGCAAATCCACGTCGATTAACGAAGACCAATGCCTGGCGGCCCTTTTGATAATTGTCGTGAAGCGCTTGTTTCATCCGCGGGCTCATCGTTAAGCCTTTGTCTGATTGCTGAATCTGTACCAATTCCACCGCAGGCATTTCTGCGTGATTAATTCGCTCGGTTAGCTTTATTTCTTCATATCGACCCACCTTAACTGCCTGCCAGGTTTCTAGAGAGGGGGTTGCTGAAGACAATACGATTGGTATGTCCTCATTTTTTGCTCGCCACACAGCGAGGTCGCGAGCTGAGTATCCAAGACCTTCTTGCTGCTTAAAGGAGCCATCGTGCTCTTCATCAACTACTATCACGGCTAAATTTGGTATTGGGGTCAATATTGATAGGCGAGTACCAAGAATGATGCGGGCCTTACCGGTGATTGCGGCATGCCAGGCGACCGCTCTTTGTTTGTCCGTTAACCCACTGTGTAAAACCACCATCTCTGCGTGGGGAATGTGAGATCTAATTCTTCGCTCTAATTGTGGTGTCAAATTTATTTCTGGCAAAAGAATCAGGGCTTGCGCATCTTTATTATTCCTTAAAACATGATCGAGATAATTTAGATACACCGCTGTTTTGCCGCTACCAGTCACGCCATTTAAAAAAATGGTCTTGAATGCTTTTGCATCGTGAGCGCACAAACTCTTCAGAGCCTCATTTTGATGTTGATTTAATTGCTCTGGGCAAATAATCTGATCCTGTATTTGCGGGGCCGACTTTGTATAGTCCTTAGACCCCTTTGAAACACCCAATCCCCTTTCCCAGTGACCAGCTGTTCGCCACCATTTTGGAATAGCCGGAACTATCGTCTCACCAAAACCATGTACATAATATTGAGAGGCAAATTTTGCTAAAGCAAAAATTTTTCTATCCAGGCTTGGCAACGGGGCTATCGCCTCGACCCTCTTTAGCTTGGATAATTCGATATCGGTGTGGTTGCTCACTTCAACGATCACCCCTACAGCCCTTGATCGCCCAAAGGGTACTTCAACGATCATTCCCAAAGATGGGTTACCAATTAATTCCTCACTCCAAAGGTAATCAAAGGCATCGTCCAGGGGCTTATCTAAAGCCACTCTTACGATCGTTTGTGCCAATTTGCTCAAGTGGGTCTTTACTTATAACGGTCTGTGGATAACTTTGTGGATAAGCTCTATTTTTACAGAGTATCAAGGGCATCCCTGTAAAAGCAAGCCGACTCTCAATTGGACTTATTTTATTTAAATATCAATAAAATCAATGGCTTATTAAAGATTATCGATCTGCTGCTTTTGCTTTATGCCAAATCTCCATGAAACAAAGATCAGCGCACCAATGTGTGCATAAGTACCTGGCCAAAACCCTTGATTTATAGGGATTAACCCAAATTATTTGGCTTTTCTCAAGCGCTCAGAATGCTCAATAACGGTCTTCGCCAAGACTGTGACGCTATCCGGATTAGTAAATTGCGATATTCCATGCCCTAAATTAAAAATGTGGCCATCGAGCGGATGAAGTTGGGGGCGAAGCGCGGGCGCATTTGCCAAAGAGTCCAAAATCGTCGATGCCTCATGGGTAATTTGCTCAGGATTGGCAAATAGGGCCAAAGGATCAAGATTACCTTGAAGTGCCAAAGGTTTATTTTTTGATACCAAAATTGAGCGCGCTCGAGCTAGTGACATCGTCCAATCAAGCCCAATTACATCTGCCCCGCAATCTGCCATGTCTTCCAACCACAACCCACCACCCTTGGTAAAAACAATAACCGGAACCTTCTGTCCGTTTACCTCACGGGGAAGTTGATTAATCACGTTGCGCATGCTTTCTAAAGATATCCGCTGATACCAGCCGTCTGGCAGCAAGCCGCCCCAGGTATCAAAAATCATTAAAGCTTGTGCGCCGGACCGCAGCTGCTCACCCAAGTAGGCAGCTACTGATTGAGCGTTGATATCTAAAATATGTTTTAACAAATCGGGGCGATTAAACATCATTGTTTTAGCATGACGAAAATCATCCGATCCAGAACCGTCAATCATGTAGCACGCCAAAGTCCAGGGGCTTCCTGAAAATCCAATTAAGGGTACGCGTTGCTTTCCATCCTGCACCAATGAGCGCCGTATTTGTGCGACTGCATCAAAGACATACTGCAATTGCTGTAAGTCGGCGGGCCTTAATTTTTTAACTTCGGCTTCAGTGCGCAAAGGATGCTGAAAACTTGGTCCTTCACCAGCAGCAAACTGTAGGCCCAAACCCATTGCATCCGGAATGGTCAAAATATCTGAAAACAAAATTGCAGCATCCAATGGATAACGATCCAGGGGTTGAAGGGTGACCTCAGTCGCATAAGCGGGGTTTTTAGCTAACCCCAGAAAGCTACCGGCTTTTGCGCGCGTAGCGTTGTACTCCGGTAGGTAGCGCCCCGCCTGACGCATTAACCAAAGCGGGGTGCGATCTGTTTTCTCGCCTAAGCAGGCTTTTAAGAAGCGGTCGTTTGCTAACAATTGGATTATTTTTTACGACGCAAACGAGATATGGCGGCCAACTGAGCTGCGGCCATAGCAAATTCGGATTGCGCGTGAGCAATATCAAAATCGCCTGCACGATTTTGCATGGCTTCTTCTGCGCGCTTTTTCGACTCTAGTGCTTTTGCTTCGTCTAAATCATGTCCACGAATTGCAGTGTCTGCCAAAACAGTAACACAATCGGGCTGAACCTCTAAATAGCCACCAGCAACAAAGACGAACTCTTCATCGCCGTCGGCTTTTTCAATACGCACAGAGCCGGGTCGTATGCGTGTTATCAATGGGGTATGGCCGTGCAAAATACCGAGCTCGCCTGTTTCGCCTGGCAAAGCAACAAACTTTGCCTCGCCACTAAAAATGGATTGCTCGGCACTTACAACGTCAACATGAATTGTTGCCATTAGAGTTTCTTCGCTTTCTCAATTGCTTCATCAATTGAACCAACCATGTAAAAAGCCTGTTCGGGCAGGTGGTCTAACTCGCCGCTCACAATCATCTTGAAGCCACGGATTGTCTCTTTCAGTGGTACGTACTTACCGGGAGAGCCAGTAAACACCTCAGCAACGTGGAAAGGCTGCGATAGGAAACGCTGTATCTTACGCGCGCGCGCCACAGCCAGTTTATCCTCAGGTGATAGCTCATCCATACCCAAAATTGCAATAATGTCGCGTAACTCTTTGTAGCGCTGCAAAGTCATTTGAACACCACGAGCAACCTCGTAATGCTCTGTACCCACAACCTGCGGATCAAGCTGGCGGCTGGTAGAGTCTAGAGGATCAACGGCAGGATAAATACCAAGGGCAGCAATGTCTCGTGATAACACCACGGTTGAATCTAAGTGCAAAAAGGTAGTTGCAGGCGAAGGATCTGTTAAGTCATCGGCAGGAACGTAAACGGCCTGAATCGAAGTAATTGATCCGGTCTTTGTTGAGGTAATCCGCTCTTGCAATTTACCCATCTCTTCTGCCAATGTGGGCTGATAACCCACTGCGGATGGCATACGGCCTAAAAGCGCCGATACCTCAGTGCCCGCTAAGGTGTAGCGATAAATATTATCAACGAAGAACAAAATGTCACGGCCTTCATCGCGGAAAGCCTCAGCCATTGTTAGTCCGGTCAAAGCTACGCGCAAACGATTTCCAGGTGGCTCGTTCATCTGACCAAACACCATGGCAACCTTATCGATAACGTTGGACTCTTTCATCTCGTGGTAGAAGTCATTGCCCTCACGAGTACGCTCTCCCACTCCAGCAAATACGGATAATCCGGAATGTTGTTTTGCAATGTTGTTAATGAGCTCCATCATGTTGACGGTTTTACCCACACCAGCACCACCGAACAAGCCAACCTTTCCGCCTTTTGCGAATGGGCAGACAAGGTCGATCACCTTAATGCCTGTTTCAAGCAAATCAACTGATGGCGATAGCTCATCGAATTTGGGTGCTGTTTGATGGATTGCCCGACGCACATCGGTTGCAATTGGGCCGGCGTCATCAATTGGACGACCAAGCACATCCATAATTCGCCCCAGGGTTGCTGGGCCAACTGGCACCGAAATCCCCTTGCCGCTTGACTTGACCTCCATGCCTCGACGCAAGCCATCGCTTGCACCCATCGCAATTGCACGAACAACACCATCGCCAATTTGCTGCTGCACCTCAAAAGTCAAGCCTTTTTCGGCAAACGATGCTTCGTTGCTGTCGACCAAAGTCAACGCATCATAAATGTTGGGCATTTTGTCTCGGGGGAACTGAATATCCACCACTGCACCAATACACTGAACGATATTTCCGTTGCTCATTACATTTCTCCGCTATTTAATCTTTAAAAATTCTTGGCCCTATACCGCAGCCGCGCCACCCACAATTTCGGATAGCTCCTTGGTAATTGCTGCCTGTCTGGTCTTGTTGTAAACCAACTGAAGCTCACCAATCACATTTTTTGCATTGTCCGAGGCGGCCTTCATCGCAACCATTCGCGCAGATTGCTCCGAAGCCATGTTTTCGGCTACTGCCTGATAAATAAGCGCTTCTAAATAGCGCTTTAATAAGCCATTTAAAACTGACTCTGCATCAGGCTCGTAGATGTAATCCCATCCGTGTGCTGAATTTGCGTCTTGGTTTAAGTCCTGAGACTCGAGAGGCAAGAGCTTTTCTAATACTGGCTCTTGTTTCATGGTGTTGATAAACCGTGTGTAGGCAAGATAAACTGCATCCACCTCTCCGCGCTCAAAGGCATCAAGCTGGGCTGTAATTGCACCAATCAAAGTATCCATATGCGGCGTATCACCCAAGTGAACCGACTGGGATAACAATTTTGCTTTGGCACGATTCAAAAACTGCAAACCTTTTGAACCAATTGCAGTAAATTCAATCGCCACATTTTTTTCTTTGAACTCCCGAACCTGATTGGTGATTAGGCGCAGCACATTGGTATTTAAACCGCCGCAAAGCCCCTTGTCAGTACTAACCAAAATAACGCCAGCCTTTTTGAGATCACGAACCGCCATATAGGTGGGGCGGTACTCGGGATTGGCTTTAGCTAAATTCGATGCAATCGTTCTGATTTTTTCGGAATAAGGTCTAGCCGAACGCATACGCTCTTGAGCTCGGCGCATCTTCGATGCAGCGACCATTTCCATGGCTTTGGTGATCTTGCGCGTGTTCTGAACGCTCTTGATCTTGCTGCGTATTTCTTTAGTACCAGCCATGATTGCCTATCTTAAAAAGTACCTGAACGTTTGAAATCTTCGATAGCTGCACGCAATGCTGCTTCGTCATCTTTGTTGAGATCTTTGGTGTCCTCAATTCGACCAATTAAATCGGCGTATTTAGACTTCAAATGCTCATGGAGACCCTTCTCAAAAGGCAATACCTGCTTGATTTCCAAGTCATCAAAAAAGCCGTTGTTCACTGCATAAAGCGAGGAAGCCATCTGCCAAACCTGCATTGGTAAATACTGGGGCTGCTTCAATAACTCAGTCACGCGTCGGCCACGCTCTAGCTGCTTGCGGGTTGCCTCATCGAGGTCAGACGCAAACTGAGCAAACGCAGCAAGCTCACGATACTGAGCCAAGTCGGTACGAATACCGCCTGAGAGTTTCTTAATCACTTTGGTTTGTGCTGCACCACCTACACGAGATACTGAAATACCAGCATTAATCGCTGGTCGAACACCAGCATTGAACAAATCGGTTTCAAGGAAGATCTGGCCGTCAGTAATCGAAATTACGTTAGTTGGTACGAAGGCAGAGACGTCACCCGCTTGGGTTTCAATCACAGGCAATGCAGTTAACGAACCTGTCTTACCCTTGACAGCACCATTCGTAAACTTCTCGACATAATCTGCATTAACTCGCGCAGCACGCTCAAGAAGGCGTGAGTGCAAATAAAATACGTCGCCTGGATAGGCTTCGCGACCTGGCGGACGACGCAGCAATAATGAAATCTGACGATATGCAACCGCTTGTTTGGTTAAGTCGTCGTAAATGATCAGAGCATCTTCGCCACGATCGCGGAAGTACTCGCCCATGGTGCAGCCGGCATACGCAGATAAATATTGCATGGCGGCTGACTCGGATGCGCTAGCAGCAACAACAATGGTGTACTCCATCGCGCCCAATTCAGTAAGTTTACGTACTACGTTAGCGATGGTTGATGCTTTTTGACCAATCGCGACATAAATACAGTAAACGCCCTTACCTTTTTGATTGATGATGGCATCAACAGCAACAGCGGTCTTACCGGTTTGACGGTCGCCAATAATTAACTCGCGCTGACCACGACCAATCGGCACCATCGCATCAATCGCCTTTAATCCAGTCTGTACAGGTTGACTAACGGATTGACGTGCAATTACACCAGGCGCAACCTTTTCAATAAAGTCAGTTAACTTAGTATTGATTGGGCCCTTGCCATCAATTGGCTGACCTAGGGCATTTACAACGCGCCCCAATAGCTCTGGGCCAACCGGTACTTCTAAGATTCGGCCGGTACACTTAACGGGATCACCCTCTTTAATGTGGGTGTACTCACCAAGCACCACAGCACCAACAGAGTCACGCTCTAAATTCAAGGCGAGGCCGATGGTATTTCCTGGGAACTCTAGCATTTCACCCTGCATGACACCTGACAATCCGTACACGCGGCAAATACCGTCAGTTACCGAAATAACGGTTCCCTGATTACGAATTTTTGAATCAACGCCTAACTCGTTAATTCGACTTTTGATCAGCTCGCTGATCTCGGAAGGGTTCAGTTGCATCAATTACTCCTAGATATGAATCGAATATTCTTAATAAATCAGCTCTATGCGCTTAAATTGGTTTGCATTTGCACTAGGCGAGTTTTAATTGAGCCATCTAAAACCTCGTCCCCCACCTGCACACGCACACCACCAATCAACTCTGGATCAACGATAACCGTTGGGCGCAAATCTTTTCCACCAAAACGACTTTTCAAGCTTGCCAGCAAATCCTTTAATGCGCCGCCCTCCAAAGGAAAGGCAGACGTAATAATTGCTTCTGCTGCGCCTTCACTTTGGTTTTTCATTGCGACAAACTGCTGAGCAATTTCTGGTAAGGCAACTAAACGATGATTATTCGCCAGCAGCTTCAGGAAATTTGTCAGACTCTGATCGGGCTTGGACTGAAGGAGCCCCTCAATCAACTTAAAGAGGTCGTTTGAGCTTAATTTTGGATTGTTGGCCAAGGCAAGAAGCTCGTCATTTTGAAAAAATGTGGCCAAATCCTCTAATTGCTTTGCCCAGGGCGCTAAATCAGAAGGTTTGGCGCTCGCAAACAATGCCTCAGCGTAAGGGCGAGCAATCGTGGCGATATCAGCCATTTATAGTTCTGCCTTTAATTGGTCTAACAGTGCCGCGTGAGCCTTGGGATCAACCTCGCGTCGCAAAATTTGCTCTGCGCCCTTAACCGCCAAACTTGCAACCTGATTTCTCAGCTCGTCTCTTGCCTTACCAACCTGTTGCTCTGCATCCGCTTTTGCTTGAGCAATAATTCGAGCAGCCTCAGCCTGAGCATTTGATTTAATTTCTTCCGCTGCAATTTGTGCTCGTTTTTCAGCTTCAGCTACGCGCTGTACGCCTTCTTGACGCGCGGATGCCATCGCTTGCTCTGCTTTTTTGGTCGCGTTCTCAAGATCAATCTTGCCACGCTCAGCAGCCGCTAGGCCATCAGCAACTTTGGCTGCGCGCTCGTCTAATGCCTTCACCAATGGGGGCCACACAAAACGCGCAACGACCCACCACAATATGAAGAAAACGATCATTTGCGCGAATAAGGTCGCGTTTAAATTCACGATGTTCCTTTCAAAACTCTTAACTGTTATGGGCCACCAATGTGGCCCGAAACAAAATTACTTAATAACGGCGAGGAGTGGGTTTGCAAATGCAAACAACATTGCAACACCAACGCCGATCAAGAACGCAGCATCAATCAAGCCAGCCAACAAGAACATTTTGGTTTGCAATTCATTCATTAACTCTGGCTGACGAGCAGCGCCCTCAATGAATTTTCCGCCCATTAGGCCAATGCCCAAACAGGCGCCCAAGGCTCCGAGGCCAATGATGAGGCCAATACCAATTGCGGTGAGACCTTGAATGTTTGCTAAGAATGCTTGCATGTTGACTCCTAAGTAATAAAAGTGGTGTTAAAAATAAAAACGGTTAATGATGACTGTGTGCCTGCCCGATGTAGACCAAAGTCAACATCATAAAAATAAAGGCTTGCAACAAAATAACGAGGATGTGGAAGATGGCCCATGCTGATCCAGCGATTACATGGCCAACAAGGCCCAGCGCGCTTATATCAAGGCTAAATGTCCAAATGCTTCCTAAAAGGGCGATCAACAAAAAGATCAGTTCGCCTGCATACATATTGCCAAACAGTCGCATTCCCAATGAAACGCCTTTGGCGATGTACTCAATAATGTTCAAAACTAAGTTGAATGGTGCAAGATACCATTTGGCCCCAAACGGTGCCGATAAAAGCTCATGCGCAAATCCACCAACACCCTTGGCTTTAAAGCTATAAAAGAACACGAGCAATAAGACCGCAAATGACATTCCCAGTGTTGCATTCAAGTCTGTCGTCGGAACTATTTTGTGGTGAGGAACATGAACGCCAAAGTTCTCTAAGAAATGATTGACGCCAATCACCCAGTCCACGGGAACAAGATCAAGAGTGTTTAATAAAACGATCCAGCAAAAAACAAAAAGGGCCAAAGGCGCAATATAGCTGCGATCGCCATGCACGATGCTTTTTGATTGTGTGTCCACCATCTCGACAAGCATTTCCACCAAAGCCTGAAAACGGCCCGGCACCCCCGGGGTTGCGCGTCTTGCAGCAATCAATAAAAATCCGACCGCAAGCAAGCCCATCAAAATGGTCCAAAAAAGAGTGTCTAAATTAATAACGCTGAAATCAATAATGGAAGATTGGGCGCCACCAATATTGTTGAGATTTTGCAAATGCTCTGCAATGTAGGCTGTTGGTGTTAAGGGCTCGTTTTGAGCTCCGTGTGCTGCGCTCGCCATTTTTAAGCAATTCCTTCGTTACACAAAATAAACGCCGCTCACCGCCAAAACCACGCAAGCCAATAGCACTTGAGCGTGACAAAGTAAGTGACCAGCAACGGTATCCACTTCAGATCTGGATAACTAAATGCCACCCAAATAAACATTGCGATCGTCACGGCAATTTTTATAAATTCGCCAGAAACAACCGCAGCCAACAGGCTCCCAGGATTTTGGTTTTTTACCCGCTTCGTTGCACCCATTCGTAGTGCAAAGAGTGCTGCAGGGAAAAACCCAATAAACCCTCCCAAAAGAGCGGAGTAAGTATAAAGGCTCAGCCCCCTTGGCGTTCCAAAAACCGACCAAATAAGCGCGCATGCTGCGGTTGCCATGATCTGAAAACCGATTACGGCCCAAGGCGAAAGAGTAAAGAAGGGCTTGCTTTTAGCCCTTTTCAGGGCCTCCATTTCTTCCTTGCTGTAAGCCCGATAAGCCGCTTCTTGCTCATCTTGCTCTTGCCATGACTGCTGCGGCGCCGATTGATTTTTTTTGGGAATCAATTAAGCCTCAAGATTTTAGTATTTACCCTAGTGAAGGTCAATTGTTTTAGACACTTTTATTACTTAAACGGACTCAATGCCCAATTTTTTCATCAAGGAGTCAAGCTCATCAAAGTGGCTGAAATAAAACCGCAGCTCTCCACTCTTTCCCTTTTTTTTAAACTCCACCTCTAAGCCAACAATATCGGCCATATTTTGAGCAAGGCGTTTTAGGTCTTGATCTGCCAAATTAGCTCCGGCAGTGCCTATCTTTATGGTCTTTTTCTTGGCTAAATCGCCAGAAAGCAAGGTTGCCGAGGTGGCCAACTTTTCGGCCTCTCGAACCGACAGGCCCTGCGCTACTATTTTTTGTGCCAGGGCCACCTGGCTTGATCCCGGCAAAGAAAGGAGCGCTCGCGCATGTCCCATATCGATCTCGCCAGCCATTAGCATTGCCTGAACCGCCTTTGCCAATTGGCTTAGGCGCAATAAATTACTAACAGCGCTTCTAGACTTCCCCACCGCTTTAGCAGCCTGCTCGTGGGTAAACCCAAACTCCTCAATTAAACGAGCCAGTCCACGGGACTCTTCCAAGGGATTGAGGTCCTCGCGCTGCATATTTTCAATCAGAGCCATTGCTGCTGCGGCCTGATCATCGGCCTCAACAATGCGGACCGGCACCTCCTTAAGGCCTACGAGGCCTGCCGCCCTAAAACGTCTTTCACCGGCAATAATTTCATAGCGACCGCCAACACCCAAGCTTCTCACCAATAAAGGTTGCATAATTCCGCGCTCACGAATGCTATCCGCCAACTCCTTGAGTGGCAATTCATCCATTTTTTGTCTTGGCTGGTATTTGCCGGCCTGTAGCAGCGTGAGTGGCAAAAAGCCGCCGCTCTCTACACCAACTTGTGTTGATGTGCTTTTGTTGGGGGCTCCCAATAGAGCGTCCAAGCCCCTTCCTAAACCTTTTTTCTTGTTCATGCTCATGTTTACCTACATCGTTTTAATACGCTCAACCATCTCGCCCGCAAACTCAATATAAGCCTGTGCGCCGCGCGCTGATTTATCAAAAATAACGCCTGGCACGCCAAATGATGGCGCCTCTGCTAATCGCACATTTCTGGGAATAATTGTTCTAAACACTTTGTCGCCAAAATGCGTTATGAGCTGCTCAGACACTTGTTGCTGAAGGGTAATCCGGGTATCGAACATGACGCGCAATAAACCAATTATTTTTAAGCTCGGATTCAAGTTGGCATGAACTTGTTTAATGGTATTAACTAAATCTGATAAACCCTCCAGCGCAAAATATTCGCATTGCATCGGCACCACTACACCATCTGCAGCACAGAGGCCATTTAAGGTAAGCAATGAGAGGGCCGGGGGACAATCAATTAATATGAAATCAAATTGACTGGCAACCGCATCAAGCGCAAGCTTAAGACGCATCTCACGATTTTCTAAATCAACCAGCTCCACTTCAGCGCCGGCCAAATCACGATTTGCTGGCAATATCGAGTAGCCAGCTTCTACAGAATGCTGCAGAGCTTGTGAGGCTGAGGCCATGCCAATGAGAACCTGATACACGCTGTTTTCTAAATTGGCTTTATCAATACCCGAACCCATGGTTGCATTGCCCTGCGGATCAAGGTCAACCAGCAATACCTTTTGTTTTTGAGCAACCAGTCCTGCAGCAAGGTTCACTGCGGTTGTTGTTTTCCCAACACCACCTTTTTGATTAGCAATACAAAATGTTTTAGCCATTTACGTTTTACTTACTTTTAAAAACCAATAATCGTCGATCTATGTTTTGTCCTGGTAGCGCTAAAACACACTCTTCCAAAAGAGTCCAACGCTCTTGAGAAACCTCTGCAATTTCTTCTTCGCTGCGCTGACTTTTCATTGCAAATACCAAGCCCGATGATTTTAGTAAGGGGCGGGCAAGGTCCAATAAATTTTTAAGGCGAGTAAACGCTCTTGCCGTAACGGCATCAAACTGCCCGGCCATCTCGTGCGCAACACCCTCAACTCGTTTCGCCATTACCTCAACATTTTTTAACTGAAGCCCGCCTCGTATGTGTTGCAAAAAAGCGACCTTCTTTTTGCTTGCCTCAATCAAGCTGAACGACCAGGCTGGTTCCATAATTGCCAATGGAATAGCTGGCAGACCGCCGCCTGAGCCCATATCGGCCACACGCACACCAGCCGCTTTGTCTTTTTGGGCTTCACCTAAATAGCGCTGGAGAATTGGAAAAATTACAATAGAATCAATAAGGTGCAGATTTATCGCGGCATCTGTGTCCTCAATAGCGGTTAGATTATGAACCCGATTCCATCTGAATAGTTCATTTAAGAAATAGTCCATTCCCCGAGCTTGATCGGGGCTCACGCCATGAGCGGAAAGGCTCGCTCCAAGAACCGTCGAGCTCATACCAGAGCCTGTGTTTTGCCAATGCCCTTCTTAAGATGGACCAATAGCAGGGAAATTGCAGCGGGCGTAACCCCAGAAATTCGGGATGCCTGCCCTAACGTTTCTGGTTGATGAAGGTTTAGCTTTTGCCAAACCTCGACAGAAAGGCCCTTTACCAAGGAATAGTTCAGGTCGGGAGGGAGTCGTAGATTTTCATAGTGCTCGTGCCGCTCTATTTCAATCTTTTGCCTTTCAATATAGCCCTCGTATTTGATCGATACTTCGACCTGATCCATAACCTGCCCACTAAGGTGGGGGTCGGCCAAGATTGGCGCCCCCTCAGAAAAAGATGGCTCAGCCTGAAGAAGATCACGATACGCGGTCTCGGGGCGCCGCAAAACATCTGCTAATGAGCACTCGTGGGACAGGGGCTGCCCCAACAACTTAGCCAGACTGTGTGCCGAGGAATGTTTTGGACCAACGCGAAAGGCGCGTAAGCGGGATGTTTCACGTGAAACACAGTCCTGCTTCTGCTGAAAAAACTCCCATTGTTTATCAGAAACCAGCCCCATACTTCGCCCCAGGGCCGTTAAACGAGCATCCGCGTTGTCCTCCCGCAAACTCAATCGATACTCTGCCCGACTAGTAAACATCCTGTAGGGCTCTTGTACGCCGCGGGTAATAAGATCGTCAACCAAAACGCCCAGATAAGACTCGCTCCGTTTAGGCAACCACGGTTCCAGGTCTTTTGCGGCAAGGCCCGCATTAATACCTGCCAGCAAGCCCTGGGCTGCAGCCTCTTCATAACCAGTAGTCCCATTAATTTGCCCAGCAAAGTAAAGGCCGGATATGGCTTTGGTTTCCAGGCTGTGTTTTAGTTGCCTTGGATCATAATAGTCATACTCAATAGCGTAGCCTGGACGAACTATCTGGGCCGACTCAAGCCCCCGAATGCTATGAACCAAATCAAGCTGAACATCGAACGGCAAGCTTGTTGAAATTCCATTTGGGTAAAACTCGTTAGTCGTCAGGCCCTCGGGCTCTAAAAATATTTGGTGGCTTTCTTTCGCTGAAAACCGATGAATCTTGTCCTCAATTGAGGGGCAATATCGGGGGCCAACCCCCTCTATAACGCCGGTATACATTGGGGAGCGGTCCAAGCCGCCCCGAATAATGTCATGTGTTTTTGAGTTGGTGTGCGTAATCCAACACGGGAGCTGGCGAGGGTGTTGTTCCGGCCTGCCCATGAACGAAAAACAAGGGATTGGGTCTAAATCGCCGGGCTGTTCTAGCATCACCGAAAAGTCGATGGTTCGACCATCAATTCGGGGTGGGGTCCCAGTTTTCAGACGGCCCTGAGGCATAGAGAGCTCTTTAAGACGAGCCGACAGAGTTGTCGCGGCGGGATCGCCCGCGCGCCCACCGCTGTAGTTTTCAAGCCCAACATGAATTTTGCCATCCAAAAAGGTCCCGGCCGTCAAAACAACCTTCTTTGCCTCAAACTGAAGGCCGCTTTGGGTTTTGACCCCGCGAACAACATCGCCCACCACGATCAGGTCGTCGACTGCTACCTGAAAAAGGCTCAAATTGCTTTGATTTTCAAGGCGCCAACGAATAGCAGCCTTGTATAAAATTCGGTCGCCCTGGGCGCGCGTTGCCCTAACAGCCGGCCCCTTACTGGAATTTAAGATCCGAAACTGAATACCTGCCTCATCGGTTGCGGCTGCCATGGCCCCGCCCATCGCATCAATTTCTTTAACGAGGTGCCCCTTGCCAATTCCGCCGATCGAGGGATTACAGCTCATGGCGCCGAGTGTCTCAATACTATGGGTCAACAAAAGGGTGTCGCAGCCCATGCGCGCAGAGGCTAGCGCAGCCTCGGTGCCAGCATGGCCACCGCCCACCACAATAACGTCAAATTTCTTGGAATAAAGCATCGATTGCCCTTTGTCGGGCGTTGATCATAGCATTTTTACTGTTTCACGTGAAACAGGGCACCCCAAAGATAGGGTTTATACATATAACCTATTGATTTAATTAGGAAAAAATGCCATGTAGCCAGATTTTGCAATAAGGGCCATTACAACCACCAAAAAGATCTTCCGAACAAACTGGCTGCCGTGTTTTATTGCCAATTTGCTCCCAAATTGACTGCCAATAATGTTGGCAACCATCATGCTTAGGCCCAATGGCCAATCCATGAACCCGAGACTAACCAGCATCAAAATTGCTGCAAGGTTGGTTGTGACGTTTACCAGCTTCGTTGCGGCTGAAGCGTGAAGAAAATCAAAATGAAAAATGCGCACAAAAGCGAATAAGAAAAAGCTGCCGGTTGCCGGGCCAAAGAAGCCATCGTAGAAACCGATAACCGCACCCATGACAACAGCCTTAAGTGCTTCGTGCTTACCTACTTTGCTCGCAGGTCTGTTCTCAAGGCCGAAATTGGGGGCGAACCAGGTATACACCAATAAAGCAACCAACATGAAGGGCAGGGCCTTGCGGAGAGGCTCGGATGGAAAAACACTTACCGCAAGGGCGCCGAGCAGGGCCCCGATAAATCCCGCCACAATTGCTGGGCCCAAAATATTCCAAGGAAGCTGTGCGTGCCTTAAATATCGACGCGCTGCATTGATGGTTCCGCCAATCGACGAAACCTTGTTCGCGCTTAAAAGTGTTGCTGGGTGTGCATCAGGATATGCCGTAAACAAGGCGGGTACCTGAATCAACCCACCGCCACCCGCTATTGCATCAACCAGACCGGACGCAAATGCGGCAAGCAAAAGAAAAAGCCAAAGGTATGAGGAAAAATCAATTAGCGTTTCCACAACTGTGCCCTACTGATTTAAAGATTCTCTTTGGTCATTAAAAAGAATTGCGCGCCAAAATAAATCGTGAAAAGGCATCCTTAGAAGTATCGTCAAGAATATCTACCGGTATACGCTGCGAGCCCTGAACAATCATTAGCGCATAGGGTTTTGCAAGTGCAGAGGCCTCTTTCGAGAGAATGAGTTCCTCCCCTTGAGCGGGTGATTGGGCGCGCCAATAGTTAATTGCGGCCTCAAGCTCTTGAATCGTAATAAACAACATTTGTATACGCAATCAGTCGACATCAAGCATGGTGCCTCGACACCGCTTACTTCCACAATAACAAGCGTATTCTTTTTTAACCTTTTTGGTTAACTTGCCATCCAAGTTTAAGGAGTAGTCATAAAAAAGTTCTTCGCCGGGGATAAGTTTGCGTTTTGCAAAAATAAAAACGCGGCTTTCTCCATCCACCATGATTTCATCAGCCATACAATTCGGCTTACAGGAGTGGTTAATCCAGCGCGCAGCATTCCCGCCAACATTAGCATCTATCACCCGACCATCTTCTAAAGAAAAATAAAAAGTGTGATTGGGTTGGTTTGGGTCATGGGGGTGTCTTCTAAGGGCCTCTTTCCAACTAATGCGCTCTCCAATGTACTCAATAACGGCGACACCTTTTGGAATGTCCTTTTTTACAAACACGCCGCGACCATGAATCTTTGAGTTCTTAACAGCAATACAGGACTTTGCCACCGTCTTGGGGGCTATATATTTTTTCATTGGTTTAAATATCTAAATTACGAGCAATCAGGGCGTTCTTCTCGATGAATGCACGGCGCGGATCGACCTCATCACCCATAAGGGTAGTAAAGACCTGGTCTGCCATAATTGCATCCTCAATTTGAACTCGCAACAAACGTCGGGAATTGGAGTCCATCGTGGTTTCCCAAAGCTGCTGGGGATTCATTTCACCAAGACCTTTGTAACGCTGTCTACTAATGGAGCGCTCGGCCTCAGCTAGCAGCCACTCAAAAGCACCACGGAAATCACCAACAACGTGTTCCTTGTTTGTTTTTTCTGGGTCACCGCGTCGCACGCGACTGCCCGAAAGAACCCGGCCAGAGAGAGCTTTGGCGGCCAAAACCAAACTCTGATAATCGTCACTTGCGACAAAGTCCGAGCTAATTACAGAAAGCTTGAGGTTGCCATGAATACGTCTTGCGAGCAGGAGGCGGTAGCGCTCGGTACGCTCCTCTTTTTGGACTGTTATCTCGGGCGCCACCAAAAGCGGGTCTTGATTTTCAGAGAACGTTTTTCTTAGGCGCTCTGCGGAGGCATTTGCATTCGCCTCCGTATCAAAATTGAGGCTAACCCCGGCAGCTATCGCGCGCAACGCATCCTCATCCATTGTCCGAGAAAGCCGATCAACCACCGCCTGAATTGTTTGATAATTTTTTGCAAGGGCCTCAAGGGCATCGCCAGAAATCAATTCGCCCGAGGGGGTTTCAATAGACGCTTGCTCTAAGGCTATTTTGAAAAGAAGTTGATTTAGCTCAGCATCGTCTTTAATGTATTGCTCGCTTTTTCCATGTTTAACTTTATACAGGGGTGGCTGTGCAATATAAATGTGCCCTCGCTCAATCAGCTCGGGCATTTGTCTGTAAAAAAATGTGAGCAACAAAGTTCGTATGTGACTTCCGTCAACGTCAGCATCGGTCATGATGATGATGCGGTGATAACGCAACTTGTCGGCTTTATATTCCTCAACACCAATTCCGGTGCCGAGAACGGTGATCAAGGTCACCACCTCTTGGCTGCTGAGCATCTTGTCGAAACGAGCTTTTTCTACATTTAGGATTTTTCCCTTTAAAGGCAAGATTGCTTGAAACTTTCTGTCGCGGCCCTGCTTTGCAGATCCGCCCGCCGAGTCTCCCTCGACAATAAACAGCTCAGACTTGGCTGGGTCCTTTTCTTGACAGTCTGCTAGCTTGCCTGGAAGCCCAATGCCATCAAGGGCGCCCTTGCGACGGGTCATCTCACGCGCTTTTCTCGCCGCCTCGCGAGCCTTTGCCGCATCAACAATTTTTCCACATAAAATTTTTGCGTCTTGTGGCTTCTCCGCCAAATATTCCGCAAGCGCTTGGGCAACAACCTCCTCAACCGGGCCACGAACCTCGCTAGACACCAACTTATCTTTTGTTTGGCTAGAAAACTTCGGCTCAGGGACCTTAACAGACAATATGCAGGTTAAGCCCTCTCGCATATCGTCGCCAGCGATTTCTACCTTTGCCTTTTTGGCAATCTCATTTTCATCAATGTATTTATTAATCACCCGCGTCATAGCTGCGCGCAAGCCCGTTAGGTGGGTTCCGCCGTCGCGTTGTGGGATGTTATTGGTAAAGCATAAAACCTGCTCGTTATATCCATCGTTCCACTGCATGGCCACTTCGACCGTAATTTGACCACCAAGATCTGACGGGCGATCTGCCATTGCATGAAATATATTTGGGTGAAGTACCGTTTTATTTTGGTTGATATATTCAACAAAACCCTTCACGCCTCCCGAAAAGGCGAAATCCTCCTCTTGGCCGCTGCGCTGGTCAACCAGACGAATATGAACGCCATTGTTTAGAAACGAAAGCTCACGAATGCGCTTTACTAAAATTTCATAGTGATACTCAATGTTTCCAAAAATTTCTTCGTCCGCCAAGAAGTGAACCTCAGTGCCGCGCAGGTCTGTTTCTCCGACTATAGATATTGGTGAGGTGTCTACCCCATTGTCTTTTTGAATGTTGCGATTTTGAACAACACCACGACCAAACTCCATGTGATGGACTTTTCCATCGCGACGCACGGTTAGCTTTAACCATTTAGACAGTGCATTTACACAGCTTACGCCCACACCATGAAGGCCGCCAGACACCTTATAGGAGTTTTGATCAAACTTTCCTCCGGCGTGCAACTCGGTCATTACAATTTCTGCGGCGCTACGCTTTGGTTCGTGCTTATCGTCGTATTTAATTCCCGTCGGCACGCCTCGACCATTATCAATAATTGAGATCGAGTTGTCGGTATGAATAACCACCGATATCTCTGTGCAATAGCCGGCCAGGGCTTCATCAATCGAGTTATCCAAAACCTCAAAGACCAAGTGATGAAGACCAGTACCATCAGAGGTGTCCCCGATATACATGCCGGGGCGCTTTCGTACCGCCTCAAGCCCCTCTAATATTTGGATGGATGATGCTCCGTACTGCTCAACAGCTTTATTCTCTTCAGACATATTTTCTTTTAATAGGTGGCTTGTTTGTCGTGTTTACACTATATGCGCATGGGCATAACAACATACTTAAATGAATCTGACCCTGGTAATGTAATAACGGCGCTGCTATTTGCGTCACCCAAACTAATCTGGATCTCAGCGGTCTTAATGTTTGCCAGAACATCTAACAAATAACTCACATTAAATCCAATTTCAACAGCCTCACCATCGTATTTGGTTTCAATCTCCTCTTGAGCCTCTTCTTGCTCGGCATTGGTAGATTGAATGGTTATTTTGTTGTTTGATAAAGAAAAACGCACGCCCTTAAACTTTTCGGTAGTTAAGATTGCGGCTCGTTGGAGAGCTGATTGGAGTGTCTCGCGAGAAACGACCAATGTATTTTTATGCCCTTTTGGTATCACACGCTGGTAGTCGGGGAACTTTCCTTCTACTAGCTTAGAAATTAATTCAATATCCCCAAAACTTAATTTAATTTGATTCGCACTCAAGGAAATTTCTAGAGGTTCCTCGCTATCCTCCAATAAGTGCTGACACTCCAAAATGGTTTTGCGTGGAATAATAATTTCTTGTTTTTGACCAGACCCGCTTGGTGCCTGGTCTAAGGTGATTTGGCTAAACGCCAAACGATGGCCGTCGGTTGCCACTGCGATTAGCTCCCTGCCCTCCAAAACCAACAACATTCCGTTTAAGTAATACCGAATATCTTGTTGCGCCATCGCAAAATACACCTGGCTAACTAGTTGCCTAAATGCTTTTTGTGTCATTTTCCAACCCGCCAAAGACTCGGCATTGGTTTGCATTATGGGAAACTCACTCGCCGCTAATGTCTGTAATGAAAAACGGCTTTTACCGCTTTGAACAACCAGGCGGTTGTCTTTTAAATTCAGACTTACGGGGCCATCAGGTAAGGCGCGGAGAATATCTAAAATCTTCCTAGCGCCCACAGTCGTGGTTACATCGTCAGCACCAACCCCAAAGTTTGCTTTCGTTGTTATTTGGATCTCAATGTCTGTTGATACAAAAGAAACGGATGAGCCGCTTTTCCGAAACAACAGATTAGCCAAAATCGCAAGTGTATGTCGACGCTCAACAATACCACTAACAACCTGAAGAGGTTTTAATAATTCATCTCTGGTGGCGTTAACTAATTGCATTGTTTTTAGTATCCTGTTTATAAATCAAAGTAGTAATAGTAATAATGGCAATGTTTTCTGTTGATAACTCAAATTTTATAGCGAAATCAGCGGCTTCTTGTAAAAAAATACTGTGTATAAGTGGTGTATTTGGTGTGCATGGTTTGTGTGTAAAACGAGCCCACCCCTACACTCTTTTTTTATCCACAATCCACCCCACAGCTTAGCCACACAGTTATCCATACCCTTATCAACAGGCTTGTACACAGGCTAGTTTTTGAGGGATTGCTCAAGAACGTGCAGTTCATGGTTGAGGTGAGGGTCGTGTTGTCTCTCCTCCGAAATCTTGCGAACCGCATGAAGAACGGTTGTGTGGTCTCTACCCCCAAAAAGCTCACCAATTTCTGGAAGGCTTTTTTGAGTTAGTTCTTTGGCAATAAACATCGCGATTTGACGCGGCCTAGCAATGTTAGCGGGCCGCTTCTTGGAGTACATATCAGCGACTTTGATGTTATAAAAGTCGGCCACTGTCCGCTGAATGCTCTCTACCGATATTTGACGATTTTGGATTGAGAGAAGGTCTTTCAGGGCACTTCGAGCCACCTCAATATTGACCTCTTTCCCATGAAACCGCACATAGGCAAGTATTTTTCTAAGTGCGCCCTCGAGCTCCCTAATATTCGACCGTAGGTGTTTGGCAACAAAAAAAGCAACATCTTCGCTCATCGGAACGCCCTCTGCGGCCGCCTTCTTCATAAGGATCGCAACCCGCATTTCTAGTTCCGGTGGCTCAATTGCAACCGTTAAACCAGAATCAAAGCGAGATATCAGTCGATCATCAATACCCTCCATCTCTTTTGGGT
>JAIXPN010000051.1 GCA_027486235.1 Burkholderiaceae bacterium | reverse complement strand
CTCGGTAATATCGGCGTGTCTGGCGGCGGTGCAAACATCTTCCGCGGCCACGATAACGTTCAAGGCGCTACAGACGTTGGTCCTAACCCAGATTCCTTGCCAGGCTACTATGGCCTTGCCGCTGGATCATGGAAACACTACGCTGCAGTATGGGACGTCGACTATGACTGGATCAAGGGTCGCTATGCCCCAGACATGATGGAGAAGTCAGGTACAACTGTATCTCGCTGGGTAGACGCCGTGCTTGAAAAAGACGATATGGTGGATCAAGCGACTGCCGTGAAGGGCGTTTTCTTCTGGGGTCATGCACCTAACTCCCAAACCCGTGGTTTGGATATGAAACGAGCGATGGATAAATTGGATCTGCTCGTTGTTGTTGATCCATATCCAAGTGCTACCGCTGCGATGGCAGCAATGCCTCCTGCCCCAGGTGGCGCAGTGAACAAAAACCGTGCTGTATATCTGTTGCCAACCGCGACACAATTTGAGTGTGCCGGTTCAGTAACAGCTTCTAATCGTTCAGTACAGTGGCGTGAGAAGGTCATCGACCCATTATTTGAGTCGATACCTGATCATGTGTTAATGCAAGCTTTGGCTGACAAGCTTGGCTTTGGCAAAGAACTTTCCAAAAACTTCAAGATGTTGGATTCGAAGTACGCAGGTAAGAACTGGAAAGAGCCTGAGATTGAATCGATCTTGCGCGAGATTAATAAAGCAGTTTGGACCATTGGTTATACCGGCCACACTCCAGAGCGCCTTAAAGCGCATATGAAGATGATGAGTGTGTTTGATCCGAAGACCTTGCGCTCCCGCGGCGGTAAGGATCCTGTTACTGGATACGATACAACCGGCGACTACTTTGGATTGCCATGGCCTTGCTTCGGTAATGCAGCTCTGAAGCACCCAGGTTCACCTAATTTGTATGACACCAGCAAGCACGTGATGGACGGTGGCGGTAACTTCCGCGCTAACTTTGGAGTTGAGAGAGACGGTAAGTCACTTTTGGCTGCCGACGGTTCTTTCTCGAAGGGTGCTGATATTAAGACCGGCTATCCAGAGGTTGACCACGTGATGCTGAAGAAACTTGGCTGGTGGAATGAACTCACCGAAGACGAAAAGAAAGCTGCTGAGGGCAAAAACTGGAAGACAGACCTCTCCGGCGGAATTATTCGTGTAACGATGAAGAACCATGGTTGCCATCCATTCGGCAATGCGAAAGCACGTGCTGTGGTTTGGAACTTCCCAGATGCAATTCCAATCCATCGTGAGCCTTTGTATTCGACCCTCCCAGAGATGGTCGCAAAGTACCCAACACACGACGACATGAAGACTTTCTGGAGAATGCCAACACTCTTCAAGACCGTTCAAGAGAAGAATATTGCGGACAAGTTGTATGAGAAGTTCCCAATTATTTTGACCTCTGGTCGTTTGGTTGAGTACGAGGGTGGAGGTGAGGAGACACGTTCTAACCCATGGCTAGCTGAGCTGCAACAAGAAAACTTCGTGGAGATTAATCCAAGTGCAGCGGCTCGTCGCGGTATCAAGAACTGGGACTTTGTATGGGTTAAATCCCCAACAGGTGCCAAGATCAAGGTGCGCGCTTTGGTAACAGAGCGGGTTGGTCCAGATACAGCTTTCGTACCATTCCACTTCTCGGGATGGTGGGAAGGTAAGGACTTGCTTGAGTTCTATCCAAAGGGAGCATACCCAGTGGTGCGTGGTGAGGCAGTGAATACCGCCACAACCTATGGTTATGACCGCATAACGATGATGCAAGAAACAAAGACCACGATCTGTCAGATCGAAAAGGCCGCTTAATTAACACCGAATAAGTCAGGAGATATCAAAAATGGCAAGAATGAAATTTATCTGCGACGCAGAGCGGTGTATTGAATGCAACGGTTGCGTGACAGCATGTAAGAATGAAAACGAGGTGCCTTGGGGTGTTAATCGCCGCCGCGTGGTGACAATTAACGACGGTATCGTTGGCGCCGAGAAGTCAATTTCTGTGGCCTGTATGCATTGCGCAGATGCGCCTTGCATGGCTGTATGCCCAGTTGATTGCTTCTACCGCACCGATGAAGGTGTTGTGTTGCACAACAAGGACACCTGTATTGGTTGCGCCTACTGCTCCTATGCCTGCCCATTTGGCGCGCCCCAGTTCCCAAGCTCTGGAACATTTGGCTTGCGTGGCAAGATGGACAAGTGCTCATTCTGCCGTGGCCGTCCTGAGAAAAACGGTAGCGTTGCTGAGTTTGAGAAATATGGCCGTAATCGTTTGGCAGAAGGTAAGTTGCCGCTCTGTGCTGAGCTTTGCTCAACCAAGGCTCTGATTGGTGGTGATGGTGATGTCATTGCCGACGTATTCCGTACCCGTGTCGTAAAACGTATGGCTGCTGGTAAGAATGCTGGTGCCGATGTATTCGGTTGGGCTACAGCGTATGGCAAGCCAAACGCGCCTGCTCCTGCTGCCAAACCGGCTGGAGGTAAATCATGAAATTAGCCCTCGTGGGTTCCCTGGTTGCAGCCTCACTTCTAGTGGGCTGTAACGAGTCGGGTATGAGTGCTTCCAAGCGCCCTGATGTTGCCCCTTATATGGGTGCAGACAACGGCTTTATGGCTAAAGGTTGGAAACCCGGTGATCAGGCAAGCTGGAGCGCTGAAATCACCAAGCGGAATCAATCTCAATCCGAATACAGTCGAATCAAATAAGAACTAAAACAACCAAACTGATTTGAGGAAATTTGCATGAACCTATCTTTGAGCAGTATTGCTCGTACTTTATTGTTGACCTTGGGCCTCGCTTTAGCGGGTGTAAGTGCTGCTCAGCAAGGCGCCCAATCCCCAACTCCACAAAAAGTGGAGTCGGTCAATATTATGGATGTGGGTCGTGCGCCCAATGCCACATCACAGGCCGCAATTGAAGCAGGTAAAAACCAACCTGGTAACAATGCGCCAATTTGGAGAGCGGTTAACAGCGAGACTGTAAATTATGTTTCGATTCCAAATAAAGAAGCGGGTGTCTTGATTCAAAAGACCGGCCAAGAATGGCGTTTAATCCGCAATGGCGTGATTACCGTTTATGGCGCATGGCTACTGACCTTTGCTCTCTGCGGAATTATTGCAATGTTTGTATTCAAGGGTACGATCAAATTGCATGAGCCTATGTCAGGCAACAAGATTAAACGTTTTACCTTGTTAGAGCGTATTACTCACTGGATCATGGCTGGTACTTTCGTAGCGCTCGCTTTCACTGGCATCATGATCCTTTGGGGTAAGTATTTCTTATTGCCATTGACAGGCCCAGCCTTCTTTGGCGCCTTCCTCTTAGTTTGCAAGAACGTGCATAACTTTGTTGGCCCCGCGTTCACGGTTAGTATCGTTGTATTCTTCCTCCTCTTTGTGCGTCGCAATCTGCCTGAAAAAGGCGATCTTGATTGGGCTCTCGGTTTTGGCGGGCTTATTTCTGGAAAGCATATTCCTGCCGGATTCTTTAACTTCGGTGAGAAGTTCTGGTTCTGGGTTGGTATGGTTATTCTAGGTTCTATTGTTTCCGCATCGGGCTGGGTGCTCGATATGATCGTGCCATTTATCCAGATCGAGTACTGGCGCGGCACAATGCAGATCGCCAACATTGTTCATGGCATCGGTGCAATTCTGATGACCGCCTTGGCTTTTGGACATATCTACATCGGTACGATTGGTATGCAAGGTTCCATTGACGCCATGAAGACCGGTTACTGCGATGAGACTTGGGCTAAAGAGCACCATGAGCTCTGGTATAAAAAATTAGGAAAGGGTTGAACAAAATGAAACGACTAATCGTTAGTGCAGCCTGTGCACTTGCAAGCTCTGTTGCTTTAGCCGCTCTTCCTCCTCCAACACCTGCCCAAGCTGAGGCAGCCGAGTTAGCAAAAGCCCGCACTGCACATGGTAATGCAGTTGCCAACTTCCAGCTGTGTCAGGCGATTAATGCAGTTGCTGTTAAGTACAAGAAGGCCGGCACTCCAGATCCAGCCCCCTGCGTTGCGCCACCCCCATTTGTGGCCCCGGTAACTGCTGCTGCTCCAGCCGCAGCCCCAGCTCCTGCGGCTCCTGCTAAGAAATAAGTTAAATAAGCTAAACCAAGATCCCCAAGCATGACTTGGGGATTTTTTTATCGTAGTTCAGGGTTAAGGGTGTATCGCCCGGTAATCTGGGCACTTCCTAAGATGTGACTCTGTAAAGCTGCTAAAGCTGTCTTGCCATCAAATGTGCCACCTAAGGCGAGCGAAGGGGTATCTAGGGCATAGACTGTAAAAATGTAGTGATGCCAAATACTGTCATTCCAGGGAGGGCATGGGCCATCGTAGCCAAAGTAATTACCCT
>JAIXPN010000131.1 GCA_027486235.1 Burkholderiaceae bacterium | reverse complement strand
GTGCCAACCTTTACCTTACTTTTATGCTTTTATTTAGCTTGAACATAAAAACACTCAAAATTTTTTAGTTCCTGTTCAGACATCTAAAAATCATCATTTTTTGGTTGTCCAGACCGTTTTTCAGACCATATTGTTGTGTTGTCCTAAATAAAGATGGAGAACACTATGGCAACAATCGATAAACTGAACTTTGTAACAACCCATAAGCCTATTCATCAACCACCGGTTGTGCAGCGGAGAAACAAGCTGTCTAACAAGTTGTGGGAACAGATACAGATGGCTAAAAGCCAGCTTGATGGCAAACCACTGACTATCCACAAAAGAAAAACTGTCAAAGACACTGAGGGCAACTTAAAGAGCATTACTGTGCCTAAGCGTATTAAGCCTTGGTGGTTTGTTAGCGAAGAAGGCAAAGTCTGCATCTCAGTCAGATATGGCTCAAAAATCATCACTCTCAAACCTGGTATGCCCAGTATTCAAGTCAATGACTCACAAGAGCTAATCGAGACCTTAGAAATCATCAAAGCTGAAGTAGAAAAAGGTAGCTTTGATCAAGAAATAGAAGCTGCTAGTGGCGCACTGAAAGCCAACTTCAAGAAGTAATACCCTTCAAACGAGTCAAAATCGCTAGGTTTAGGCTCGCTGATAAGTATTACTAGGAGAAATATCTTTTTACCGACGAGACATAGCAAAAATGAACTTATCTAAAATCCAGCTTTTGAATCATTTGGAGCAATTTATAGGCACTGAGTTCTATTATCCACTGTGGCCCAAGGTGCTATTGACTGATGGTACGAGATTTCTAGCAGATACAGTAGACTGTTATTGGTTAATGGATGCCATAGTTAGCCATATACAACATCTAGATAAAAAAGAAGTATTTACTAGCTGTAAATTGAGGGTATTGAATGGTTCTGCTGAATTGATGATTGATGATGGTAATGGAAATATCCTAGCGACTCAAAAGATACCCTATACCGATTTTCCTCTAGACAGTATGTGCCTATATGCCTGCTTAAATGGTGATAAATGGATCATTCTTTTACCCAGTGAATACTAAATAATCATATGAGATTTTATGAATTTAAACCGCAAAAAGCTCTAAATCCTGAACAAGCAAGAATCAAGGCACTAAAAGATCAAGCCAAACGAGCCCAAGATGCAGTAAAAGCAGAACGAGCTAGGCAAAAGATGAGAGCTTTGCAGAAAGAGCTAACACAATTAATTTCTGTTGGGCATTAAACATTAAAAAAAATAATGTAGCAAATACATTCTTGGTTGATTTCAAAAAGAAATAATTTGATCGATTTTATTGAAACTAGATACCCATGAATTTTGATCAATAAAGTGGTTAATTTCATTATTTTTGTAGCGGAATTCTAATGCAGCATCAATTACATTTCTTAAATCATTGACTGATTCCGTAACAAATACACCACTTTCATTTTTTCGATACCGCATCTCACCAAAATTAGATGAAATAATCGGCAACCCAAAGGCTTTATATTCATAAAATTTAATTGGGTCTACAGATAGTGATAATTCATTCAACTGAAATGGAATTAGTCCGATATCAAATTGAGACATAGCACTTAAGGCCTCAGTATGTTTACAAGACGGAAGTAATCGAACATTTTGAGGTAACGTAAATGGTGGAGGGTGAGATACTGGACCAATCAAAAGAATTT
Organism: Burkholderiaceae bacterium; assembly: GCA_027486235.1. Classification (GTDB taxonomy): domain Bacteria; phylum Pseudomonadota; class Gammaproteobacteria; order Burkholderiales; family Burkholderiaceae; genus Polynucleobacter; species Polynucleobacter hoetzingerianus. The sequence continues at coordinate 5,360 of JAIXPN010000131.1, read as the reverse complement.
GATCATTTCTTCTAAGCTTCGCAATTGAATCAACATATAACCAATCAAACCATTTAGCCATCATACCCACATACCCAAAAACCTTATGGGTTGAAAATGATTTTTTTGTAGAAAGGTTATTTTTTGCTTGCAAAATAGTAGTAGTATCTAAGCCATTTTTTATTAGATGCACGCTTTTATGAGTCCTAGCAAACTTATTTTGAAGTTCCCTGCTCGAAGCAAGTACATGACTAACTCTAGCGACGATGATTCTTTCATTTTTAATTTGTGATTTTTTTGATAACCCTTGATAAAAATTTGGGAAATCATCCATTGCATCATATATAGATATGCAATTTTTTAGGTTGTTAATTATCTGGACTGCCATTTTTGAAGGCTTACCAATAACTATGCATGCTCTTGACTCATTTACAAAATGGGTAATAACTTTTATTTTTTCATGCCATAGGATTTTGTTGATCATAGATAAATAAGGAATAGGCTCTATGGGCAATGCATATGGCCTCATAACAGACAACCATGTAGGTCGTAAATCACTTTCATGATCTGAATTTAAGCCTAACCTTTGAAAATCGGAGAGCTCAGGAAGCCTTGTTGGATAGGGATCAATCCAGAGAACTGGTCTATTTGTGCGTGAATGAAACCACTCTACAAATTTATGTGGACGCTGAGCAAAACTATTCCAAGGAACTGGTGAAAAATATACGAGACGCATCAAGTGAAATATTCGCGCAAAGTTTTCACGATTCGACTAGCAGAGTAGCCATCGCCATAAGGTGAAATACCGAGCGCCATAGCGCTGTATAGAGATTCATCATCTAGCAATCGCTGCGTTTCATCAAGACTGCGCTCATAGTTCGATCCAACCAACTTAACCACTCCTTGCTCAACGGCCTCTGGTCGCTCGGTCTCATCACGCAGTACCAACACCGGTTTACCAAGCGCTGGAGCCTCCTCCTGTACACCACCCGAATCGGTTAAGATGATGTGGGCACGCTTCATTGCAGCGATAAACGGGGCGTATTCCAGTGGTTCACATAGCACGAAATTAGGCAGCCCAGCCAGAAACTCGTGCGCCACATCTTTGACGTTCGGATTTGGATGCACCGGGTAGAGGAACTGAACCGTTGGGTTCTTTTTGGCCAGTGTACGCAGTGCACGACAAATATTACGGAATGGCTCGCCAAAATTCTCTCTACGGTGGGATGTCACCAAGACCAATCTTTTGGCAGGATCCAGTGGGACTGCAAGTTCTGGATCCTTGGCCGCCGTCATTAACAACGCGTCGATGACAGTATTACCTGTTACGATAATCTCAGCATCCGGTACCCCTTCCTTGAGCAAATTCTGCCTTGAGCCCTCAGTCGGCGCAAAGTGCCAGCGCGCCAGCTTTCCTGCGATGACGCGATTGGCTTCCTCTGGAAACGGATTTTGCATATCCCAGGTGCGCAATCCGGCCTCGATGTGCCCAATCGGGATGCGGTGATAAAAGCACGCCAAGGCCACGGTCATGACCGTTGTAGTGTCGCCTTGCACCAATACAGCATCCGGTTTCTCTGCTTGCAAGACATCATCAAGTTCAAGCAGCAACCGAGCAGTCAACGTCGTGAGTGCTTGATTAGGCCGCATGATGTTCAAGTCAATATCAGGATCGATGCCAAAAAACTCGTTGACTTGGTCCAGCATGTGCCTATGTTGGGCTGTTGCAAGAATACGGACATTCGCCCAAGGCTCGTTTTGCAGAGCAAGAATTACGGGGGCCATCTTGATTGCTTCCGGGCGGGTACCTATCACGCAGATGATCGTCTTACTTTGCATAGATTAGCTCCCGGTGCGGCCAATGGTGTCTCGCGACGGCGTGTAGAAGGTGTCGATGGATTCGTAGTTTGTCTGCCAGTTTCCAGCTCTCAGCAAAATCGTGAACTCCCCGAACTGGTGACACATTCTGGAATCAATTACATCAAAATCCATCAGCCCCATCGCGCATAAGGGAGCGAATATCTTGCGGACCGCATCGTCGAATTGAAATACATGGGAATGTATTCCAGGATGCCATTCATTGGCTGATTTGGCCAAATATGAAAGATTTAGCCGTTCACTCGGTTGATTGAGCCCTTGCACGTATTGCATGTCATAGTACATGGCGGTTTCAAGAGAATGCAGGGACTTCCAGGGCAGATCGGGGTTCAGGTGTTCAAAGACCAGATGCGCCAGGTTCGTGTCAGGTCTGAACTTGTCAAAGCTGTAGCGCTTGTCGGGCAGCACTATCAGCAGGTAGCCACCATCGACAAGTAACTGCCGCAGGGATTGAAAATATCTAATGAAGCCGACGACGTGCTCCGCGACATGGGCGGCGATAACCACGTCAAATTTTTCCGTCACTACGCTACAGTAGTTTTCATCCTTGCAGACATAGTCCACTTCGATAACATAGGCCGGGTTGGCGCCAATCCTCTGCGCATGGCTCCTGAGTTCCTGGGTGCTGAAATAGTCCAGTGTTTTAAGATGGCACTCGTCTGCCCGGAATGTCGGCCTAGTGTAGGGTCCTATTTCGAGGCATGACAGGTTGTCGCGCATTACTGGCAGCAATGTCTCGCGCCTGAATTCCTCAAGGCTGACATATCGGCCATCCTTTGCGCCTGACGCATGTTTGAACATTTCTACTCCTTATCAATTTCACTTTGACACTACATAAAACCAGACCAACAAATTGCCGAAATAATTTAGTCGATTAGCGCCCGGATATCAGCTGCTCCGCTGAAGAAAATTTTTCTCATTGCGCGAACTGCGCTAAGGTTCTTGCGCGCCATCATCACCCTCGAAAGCCGATCGGGGAAAAAGCCTTCGAGAAACTCCTCTTCCGTTACATAGGCATAGTTAAAGTCTAGAAAGTCCCCTAGCGCGGGGCTGCGCACGATGGGAATGAGGCCTATGCTCATGTACTCGAAGAGCTTCGTGGGGCACGCCACACGGTTTACGGGGGTGTCGTCGCGCAGTACCAGGCCAAAGTCATGCTTTTGATATTCGGCTACCAGATCCGCCTTTGCGCAAAACAGGAATGCGGTTGCCATGGGAAGGCTCCTGCTTCTACCCATGTCTTCAATAAGCTTCCATTCATGCGAAAGGAAGGTGAAATTGGCAAAATCCGCTGCAGAGCATGCAAGGTCCAGCATGCCGTCAATGTTTTGCCAAGCCTGCGTGCCGCCCGCATATACAACGCGAACAGGCAATTCCGCCGAGGCCGGCGGTTCGTTGCCGGCATCTGGGAGCGCCAGGGATTCGACAATCGGAAGGATGATGATCCGTGTCTGGATGTCTGGGTACTTTTGGCTATAGTGCCTCTCCATCGCACGCGTCACCATGACACAGGCGCGGGCCTTTTGAAGGACCTCTTTTTCGATCTCCTCGTATTTTGGCGCCAACTCTGGGCGGCCTAGCATCGTCTCCTCCTCGGGAACGATGCCATGGAAATCGACCACGATCTTCCCGGTTCCCAGCCACGGCTGAACGAACTCCGCGAGATGGATGGTGTGGACATAGACGATCCTGACGCTCTTGAGGATTTCATTCATCAGATGCTGGTGCTCTATTTCCGATGGGGAGAGACAAACCTCCCAGCCGTTTTCATCAAGCTGCATGAACTGATCGTCACGGCCCCGGACATGGTGTGCCGCGAAGTTGATGTACAACCTGCGTTTACCCCGCAGGATTTCATCAACGGCGTTGATGCGGCTCATCCAGCCTTCTTTGACGCGTTGCGTCGTCGGGAAAGGCGCAACGATCGCAATGTCTAAGTCAGGAATCGACAGCATGGATCTTTTCCTCGTCCTCGAGTTGGTGCAGCAGCGTATTCAACTGAGTTGCCGTGTGTTCCACGGCATAGTTGCTGAAGCCATTGCCGGCAACCATTGCCTTTTCCAGGTAATGGGGATAGTCGGCCATTAGTTTGAGTATCGCATTCGCAAGGGCTGGCACTGACCCGCTTGGAAACGTGCGAAGCGCCGCCTCGATGGCATGGACGCTTAGCTCATTGGGGGACAGGGCGCACCCCTGGGCTATTTCCACATGTCCGAATTGGTTCTGTAGTTCCTGCGCGGCACCTGTGGCAGAAAGTACCGAGGGCAGTCCATAAAATGCGAATTCGAGCGTCGCGATGCTGAATCCCTCAAGAATCGAGGGCAGCAGCCCGACATGGGCATTGGCCATCAAGCGGGACAATTTACGTCTGTCTAAGGCCCCTACCAAATCGACGGAAGAACCTATCTCCAGTTGCTGGATGTCAGCGCGCAGCGAGTCATATAACTCGGGATAGCCATCCATCGCCCCGGCCATGACAAGTTTGGCATTGGGATACACCTGCAGAACCTGTGCAAACGCATTGACGATCAGGCGATGGTTCTTCTGGGGATGGAGGTTGGCCAGGTGCAACAGAATGGGCTGTCCCATGGTTTGCAGCCTTCTGGCTCGCAGCAATTCCAGCGGCGGGCGAACCAGATCGATATTGCTGAGCCCATTATTTACCAAAGACAACTTAGCTTTGTTGAGGCCCAGCACCTCGATTGTGTAATCCTTGACGAATTCCGAAACCGCTACATATCGCATAATGAATTTCTTGCGAATGCTCGCAATTTCATGATTATGCTTTTGCCAATGGTAGGCATTGTGTATGACTTCTAGGATGGGCATTCCCGCCTCATGGAAAATCTCCAGGCAAAAATAACAGTGATGTGTGATGACAATTGCCGGTGAACTGGCAAAGACAAACTGCCGCAATGCATCTTGGTCATGATTGAATTCGACCACCTCGATTCCGTGCAATCTTGCTTCATTGGCGCTTCTGCCGCCATCTTTTGCAATCAAGACCTTGCAATGGCGGCCAAGCCCCCTAATTTGCATGCAAAGGTCGATCACCACGCGCTCGACGCCCCCATCATGAAAGGACTCAACCAGCATGAATACCTGACGCGCACTATCATCGGGGCTTGCCTGGCTATCCTCAGGTGCGGCACCCTGCTGTGTCCCGGTCACCAAGCGGCTGCCAACGCTCGAGACGGATGACGTACTGATCGTCCTTCCGGTCTGGGTGATGAAAGACGGCAGTCGGGCCTCGATGAAATTAATCGAACGTCGCAGGGCTGCCAAAAGACCAATATTGCGCCGCACCGACTCAAAGCGCTCCATGCACCAGGCGGCTTTTCGCTTGGCCCTGACGACCGAGCGCAATGGGCTGGTAATACGCCAGCTCCGACTTCTCTCAACCAACTGCAAGCTTAGGCGCGCGTAGGCCAGCATGTGATCAAGACTAGCGATTTGGCCGTCTCGATCGGCAACCAATCGGTTGATCTCTGCGATCTGTGCGT
>JAIXPN010000023.1 GCA_027486235.1 Burkholderiaceae bacterium | reverse complement strand
TTGAAATCATCGCGGGTAATGTTTCGGTAGGCCATTAGTAATTGTGGCCACTTGCTTTGACCTTGCCTATTGGCGAATACTTCTTTAGGAGTAGGGAGAACCTACATTTGCTGTAGGACCATATAATTTCATTATGGCTAATCTATCAAGCAAAAAACCACCCTTTCAGAGGGGTTCGGATTTGCATTCCCCGAAGAAGCCAAGTTCAAGCCCGCTATTGAAAGCACTTCTGATTCTGGCTGTAGTCATTGGCAGCTTATTTGTGATGTTAGTGGCTTACGCCTTTATTATTGCTAAACCGAATTTGCCTGCTATCTCAGCCTTGGTTGATTACAACCCGAAGGTACCCCTCAGGATCTACACAGCAGACAAAGTCTTAATCGGTGAATTTGGTGAGCAGCGTCGCAATGTCGTTCCTCTAAATGAGATCCCAGTCTATTTGAAGTACGCTGTAATTGCCATTGAAGATGATCGTTTTTATAGCCATGGCGGTGTCGACTATTGGGGAGTTTTGCGAGCAAGTCTAGCCAATCTACGAGGGCGATTATCACAAGGTGCATCCACAATTACGATGCAGGTAGCACGCAATTTTTTTCTGAGTAATGAAAAGACTTTTAGTCGAAAGATTTATGAGGTTTTGCTTGCTTGGGAAATTGAGTCACAGTTGACCAAAGACAAAATATTAGAAATTTACATGAACCAGATTTATTTGGGGCAGCGTGCATATGGATTTGCGAGTGCTTCACAAATTTACTTTGGTAAAGAATTAAAAGATATTAGTGTTGCTGAAGCCGCAATGTTGGCTGGCCTGCCCAAGGCCCCCTCTGCTTATAACCCTGTATCTAATTTCAAGCGCGCAAAGATCCGTCAAGAATATATTTTGCAACGTATGCGCGACTTGTCATACATCACCCCGGCGGAATATGACAAAGCAATGGCAGAGACAATTAAGGTGCGCGGCCTAGGAAATGAGTTTGACACGCGCGCGGATTTTGTTGCTGAAATGGCGAGACAATTTCTCTTCGCTGAATTTGGCGATGTTATTTATTCTCAAGGCATTAATGTATACACCACAGTTTTAAAGGCAGACCAAGACGCAGCATATGCGGCATTGCGTAAGGGTATCTTTGATTACGATTTACGCCATGCATATCGCGGTCCAGAAGGATTTATCGAACTTCCTCAAGATGCTGTGAAGCGCCAACGTGCCATTGATGATGCCTTACTTGATTATCCCGCGCTTGATGAACTGCAATCCGGTGTTGTGCTGGAATCAAATCCAAAAGAGCTCAAGATCATGATAGCAACCGGAGAGCAAATTACGATAAGCGGTGATGCTCTCAAGTTAGCACGCGCTTCTCTTTCAGAAACTGCGCAGCCAAAGCGGCGTATTCGACCTGGCGCGATCGTTCGCTTATTAAAAGACGATGGAGTCTGGAAGCTTGCACAACTTCCCCAAGTGGAAGCTGCTTTTGTGGCGATGGATCCTAGCGATGGCGCCATCTTAGCTCTGGTCGGTGGGTTTGACTTTAGGCGTAATAAGTTCAATCACGTTACTCAGGCTTTACGCCAACCCGGTTCATCATTTAAGCCCTTCATTTATGCGGCAGCGCTCGAAAAAGGATTTAGCCCAAGCACACTGATCAATGATGCGCCCTTATCAATCGGTGCACTTGAGACTGGGAGTCAAGTTTGGGAACCTAAAAATTACGATGGTAAGTTTGACGGCATGATGCGTTTGCGCACGGCCTTAGCAAAATCAAAAAATTTAGTTTCAGTACGCATTATTCGCAGAATTGGCCCATCGTATGCCCAAGAATTCATCCAGCGCTTTGGTTTTGAACCAGAGAAACATCCGCCCTACTTAACAATGGCATTGGGAGCTGGTTCAGTTACGCCTTTACAAATGGCAAATGCCTACAGTGTATTTGCCAACGGCGGTTACTTTGTTAATCCCTATTTAATTGATAGGGTGACCGACTCTAAAGGACAGGTTTTATTTAAGGCTGATCCTGTTAAGGTTGGTAAAAATGCTAATCGTGTATTGGATGCCCGCACAACATTTGTGATGGATAGTTTGTTACAGGAAGTAACCAAGACAGGTACGGCTGCGAGTGCGCGACCACGTTTGGGTCGAAACGACATTGCTGGTAAGACAGGAACAACCAATGATTCTCACGACGCTTGGTTTGCAGGCTATAACCCACGCGTTGCAGCAGTTGCCTGGATTGGTTTCGATAAGCCTAAGAGCTTGGGTGATCGTGAAACAGGCGGCGGCCTTGCTTTACCCATGTGGATTAACTTTATGTCAGTTGCACTGCGCGGAGTTCCTGAGCTCCCTCGAACACCCCCGCCGGGTGTTGTTGAAATCGATGGTGACTGGGCAATTCCTGATTACGCGCCGCTTGGTGGCATTCGACAAGTGAATTAATCAGAACATGGCTCGCAAAGCACGCTTTGTGATTCCTGGGGAAGCCATGCATGTTCTAGTGCGCGGCCATAATCACCAAAATATTTTTGCAACTGAAATCGATTACAAAAATTATCTGGACTGGTTGAAGTTAGCTGCTAAAGAGTTTGATAGTGCAGTGCATGCTTATGCATTAATGCCCAACCATGCCCATCTATTGATGACTCCAAAAAAAGAAGAGTCTTTGGCACGAACCATGCAATCGCTCGGGCGCCGCTACGCTCAATATTTCAATCAAAGTCGGGCCTCCTCTGGAACCATTTGGCAGGGGCGATTTTGTTCTTCGTTAATCGACCCAAATTATGTATTGCGCTGCCAGCGCTATATCGAATTAAATCCGGTTCGCTCAGGCTTAGAAATTAGACCTGAAGACTGTCAAAACACTAGCTATGCCAGCCATATTGGAGGGAAGGGAGACTCGGCGGCGTGGTTAACTGATCACCCCGCCTTTTGGGGGCTTGGCAATACCCCATTTGAAAGGCAATCGGCATGGGCGGCCTATGTAAAAGAAGGGGCCCCACACCACGAAGACAAAGCTATTACCGAGCACGTATTGCGCTCTATACCCTGGGTAAGCGAGGAGTTTAGGGACAGAAACCGAAAATTAGGCATGCAGGAATGGTCAATAAAGCCAAGGGGTAGGCCTAAAATGCATGACTCTGTCCCTATTAAAAATTAGACATACTGAAAATATCTACAAAAAACGTGACAGAGTCAATTAATTTCTATTGCATCCCTAAGTAGATTCACCTATATTTACCCTCCCGGCCAATTAATTTCCTAATCCATGGGGATTGGGTGCCGCTTAAATTAAATCTGGATGCACGATCTATGAATCATTTAGAGCTCCGCCAAGAGGCGCAAGGAATGTATGACCCAAAGCATGAGCATGACGCTTGTGGTGTTGGCTTTGTTGCCCATATCAAGGGCCATAAATCCCACGACATTATTTCTCAAGGATTAAAGATTCTTGAAAATCTAGATCATCGGGGTGCAGTAGGAGCTGACCCATTAATGGGCGACGGAGCAGGAATTCTGATTCAGATTCCAGATGCGCTCTATCGCAGCGAAATGAAAAAACAGGGCGTTGAATTACCCCCTGTCGGTGAATATGGCGTGGGTATGATCTTCTTGCCAAAAGAGAGTGCCTCGCGACTCGCCTGTGAACAAGAGCTTGAACGCACAGTAAGGCAGGAGGGACAAATTGTCTTGGGTTGGCGCGATGTGCCAATCGATACAGCGATGCCAATGTCGCCTACGGTTAAAAAAACAGAACCGATCATCCGTCAAATTTTTATTGGCCGCGGGCGCGACATCATGACCACCGATGCGCTCGAGCGCAAATTGTATGTAATCCGCAAAACTGGTAGTCACGCAATTCAGGACTTGCATCTAAAGCATGGCAAAGAGTATTTTGTCGCATCGATGTCTGCGCGCACGGTTGTGTATAAGGGCCTGCTATTAGCTAGTCAAGTGGGCGCCTACTATTGTGATTTACAAGACAGTAAAGCTGTTTCTGCACTTGCATTAGTGCATCAACGCTTTTCAACCAACACATTCCCCGCATGGGAGTTGGCACACCCCTATCGCTTAATTGCTCATAACGGTGAGATTAATACTGTGAAGGGTAATGTGAACTGGATCAATGCCAGAACAGGTGCGATTAGTTCCCCAGTATTAGGCGATGATTTACAAAAATTATGGCCACTCATTTATCCAGGGCAGTCTGATACTGCATCTTTTGATAACTGCTTAGAGCTTTTGGTCATGTCTGGCTATCCTCTGGCTCAAGCGATGATGATGATGATCCCAGAGGCATGGGAGCAGCATACCTTGATGGATGAAAATCGTCGTGCATTTTATGAATACCACGCCGCAATGATGGAGCCATGGGATGGCCCTGCGGCGATCGCTTTTACCGATGGCCGTCAAATTGGCGCAACTTTAGATCGCAATGGTTTGCGACCAGCTCGCTATTACGTGACAGATGATGATCTCGTCATCATGGCCTCAGAAGCCGGCGTTTTGCCAATCCCAGAAAGTAAGATCGTGCAAAAGTGGCGTTTACAGCCGGGCAAGATGTTCATGATTGATATGGAGCAAGGGCGCATTATTGATGATGTTGAACTTAAGAACTCCGTATCAAAAGCAAAACCTTATAAGAGCTGGATTGATGCGGTTCGGGTTAAGCTCGATGAGCTCGATGTCAGTAAGAAAGATACACGCGACGAACAGGAGCATATTCGGCCTGCCGCTAAATTATTAGATCGTCAACAAGCTTTTGGATACAGTCAAGAGGATCTAAAGTATTTGATGGCGCCAATGGCACAAAATGCCGAAGAGGCAATTGGTTCGATGGGCAATGACAGCCCCTTAGCCGTTTTATCTGACCGTAGTAAATCCTTATATAACTATTTCAAGCAATTATTTGCACAAGTTACAAACCCACCGATTGATCCAATCCGTGAAAACTTAGTTATGTCTTTGGTTTCATTTGTTGGCCCCAAGCCTAATCTCTTGGATACCAACAACATCAATCCGCCCATGCGTTTAGAAATCAGTCAGCCGGTGTTGGATTTTGATGATATGACCAAAGTTCGCTATATCGAGCATTACACCGGAGGTAAATTCCGTTCCCATGAGCTTGATATTTGTTATCCATTGGCTTGGGGAAAAGAAGGGATTGAAGCTCGTTTAGCGTCTTTGTGTGCTGAAGCAACCGATGCAGTACGTAGCGGCTTTAATATTTTGATTGTGAGCGATCGCCAGGTTGATGCCGAGCATATGGCTATTCCCGCATTACTTGCAACCTCAGCAATTCATCAGCATTTGGTGGAGCGTGGCTTGCGCACCAGCACCGGGTTAGTTGTTGAGACCGGTAGCGCACGTGAAGTGCATCACTTTGCACTGCTCGCCGGTTATGGCGCTGAAGCAATTCATCCATATTTGGCTATGGAAACATTGGCCGATATGGCAAAAGGATTGCCGGGCGATTTATCACCAGAGAAGGCGATCAAAAACTTTGTCAAAGCAATTGGCAAGGGCTTACAAAAAGTGATGTCCAAGATGGGCATCTCTACGTATATGTCCTATACCGGCTCACAAATTTTTGAGGCCATTGGTTTAAACAATGAGTTGATTGATCAGTACTTCAAAGGTACCTCATCAAATGTGGGCGGCATCGGTGTATTTGAAGTAGCCGAGGAAGCCTTACGTATGCATCGCGCAGCTTTTGGTAATGATCCTGTATTAGCAGATATGTTGGATGCTGGCGGGGAGTACGCGTTTCGCATTCGGGGTGAAAAACATATGTGGACACCTGACTCGATTGCTAAGTTACAGCATGCTGCTCGTTCCGGTCCAGAAAAGGGTTATCAAACCTATAAAGAGTACGCTAACTTAATTAATGATCAGAGTAAGCGTTTGATGACCCTGCGCGGGTTGTTTGAGTTTAAGCTCGATCCAAGTAAAGCGATACCCTTGGATGAAGTAGAGCCAGCTAAAGAAATCGTTAAGCGTTTCGCTACTGGTGCGATGTCATTGGGCTCAATTTCTACTGAGGCCCATGCAACTTTAGCAATCGCCATGAATCGTATTGGCGGTAAGTCAAATACGGGCGAGGGTGGAGAAGACCCCAATCGTTATAAGAATGAACTCAAAGGTATTCCCATTAAAAAAGGCGAGACCTTAGCGAGTGTTTTGGGTAAGGATGTGGTTGAAGCAGATATTCCTCTGCAAGATGGAGACTCCTTGCGTTCCAAAATTAAGCAAGTTGCGTCCGGCCGTTTTGGTGTGACTACAGAGTATTTGCGCTCTGCAGATCAAATTCAGATCAAGATGGCCCAAGGCGCAAAGCCTGGAGAGGGCGGCCAATTGCCAGGCGGCAAGGTCTCGGATTACATTGGTAAGTTGCGTTTTTCAGTACCCGGTGTAGGCCTCATTTCTCCACCACCGCATCATGACATCTATTCGATTGAGGATTTGGCACAGCTCATTCATGATCTCAAGAACGTCAATCCTAAGGCTGACGTATCTGTGAAGTTAGTCTCTGAAGTGGGTGTTGGTACCGTGGCTGCGGGTGTTGCTAAAGCAAAATCTGATCATGTTGTTATTGCTGGTCATGATGGTGGAACTGGCGCTTCACCCTTGTCATCGATTAAGCATGCTGGTTCCCCTTGGGAATTAGGACTTGCAGAGACACAACAGACTCTAGTGCTTAATCGCTTGCGCAGCCGCATTCGGGTACAAGCTGACGGTCAAATGAAAACCGGGCGTGATGTGGTGATTGGTGCTTTATTGGGCGCCGATGAGTTTGGTTTTGCTACTGCACCCTTAGTCGCTGAGGGCTGCATCATGATGCGTAAATG
>JAIXPN010000096.1 GCA_027486235.1 Burkholderiaceae bacterium | reverse complement strand
GTTTGCAACTGTAATGCAATACTTGGCGCCAGTGTAAGTCGCAAGCCTTTCCTCTAACTCTGCAACCTCGGGTCCCAAAATATATTGGCCGTGATCTAAAACCCGTTGAATTCTAGCATTTATTTCTAATTTTAGATATTGATACTGACTTTTTAGATCTATAAATTCCATAAAGACTACTCATCCAATTTTTTAAGAATGTTTCCGCTAAGCATATAGCGCGAACCTGAGCGAGGACATACAACCTCTCCAATACCTATTAGTGGAAGATTTAATTGCTCGCCAAATTCGCTCATCCATCCAATCTGCTTAGCAGGCACTCCAACCACAAGAGCGTACGCGGGCACATCTTTATTAATCAAAGCCCCCGCACCAATAAAGGCATACTCCCCAATCGTTATCCCGCAAACAATAGTGGAATTTGCGCCTAATGTAGCGCCCCTCTTAACTAGAGTATCGCGGTATTCACTTTTTCTCTCAATAAGAGATCTTGGGTTATAGACATTAGTAAAGACCATGCTTGGACCGCAAAAAACCCCTTCCTCAAGAGTTACATTATCGTACACAGAAACATTATTTTGAATTTTGCATAAGTCACCTATTACCACTTTATTGCCTATAAAAACATTTTGACCTAGAGATACCCCTGTGCCAATCTGGGCGCCTCCACAAACGTGAGCAAAATGCCATATACGAGAGTTATCCCCAATTTGGGCGCCCTCATCTATTACTGCAGTTGGGTGTATTGTTACCGCCATAATGCTACTTTCTACTTTCAATAATTAACCAGCTGATGTTTAAGGTCGATTAATAAGTCGCCACATAGTTTTAAGTCTCGCTCTTTAAGGTTATGCTTTTAATAATAAATATGGTTTGAGCAATCACAAAACCAGAATTTACAAAGAAAATATCGACACCAAGATATCAAACTGAAAGCTGTAGCGGGATCAAAAGACAAAGCAATACAGCAATGACATAAAATTCTCTAAAACTTTAGATATCTAATCGGATAATTTTAAACAACCATTCGGCATTATTTATCATTTATAGAATGAGAAACCTGGCCCTGTAATCATATTCGCTCAACAAACGGATGCGCTTCCGCACGGTCGCCTTTAACAATTGACGCAGATCGAATAGTATTAACGGTCTCTATGCAATGTCGGGCTTCGCTTAGACCATACCCTCGTCCATCCAAAATTTCTTGATAACTTGTTGTGTGTAGGTCAGTAAACCCTTCACTGAATTCCAACTGCTCGCCACTTACATTAATGTTTCTATAGGTTGACTTTTTGCCAAGACCTTGTGAAGGTAGATCATTGGCATCAATAGATAAAAACCATCGAACATGAGCACGCTCATATTCTAAATAACCGGCAGCCTTTTTTTCGCCTCTAAAATGCACTACATTACGTTGCAATTTACCAAAAATAAAATGCAACATATCATAAAAGTGAACGCCAATATTAGTTGCGACGCCGAATGATTTTCGATTGTCGCCTTTCCAGCTCTCTAAATACCACTTACCTCGACTGGTGATATAAGTTAACTCCACATCAAATTTTTTACTTGTGGGCGCAGCAGCAACCTTGTCCTTTAGCTTTAAAATAGCGTCATGATGTCGTAACTGTAAGATGTTGTAAACACGCTTGCCAGTCTCTTCTTCTACCAACAACAATTTATCTATCAATTCAGGACTTGGCACCAAAGGCTTTTCACAAATTACATTACACCCCAAACGGAGTCCAGCTGCAATGTGAGAATAATGAAGATAGTTCGGTGAGCAAATAGAAACATAGTCTAATTTTGTGCTTGAACTACGCTTTAATTCGTACGAGTACTCTAGAAATCTCTCAAATTCAGTAAAAAATTCACTTTGCGGGGATATACTGTCTAGTATGCCTACAGAATCATTAATATCGTATGCAATAGCAAGATTATGGCCCAAATCTTTAATGGCTCGCATATGGCGAGGTGCAATATAACCAGCTGCCCCAATAAGAGCAAAATTTTTCATTTAAATTATCCTAAAAACGAAATACAGAAAAACCTTCATCACAAAGTTCATGTCGGCTATAGAGCGCCTTCAAATCACCTATCACAGGTTGTTTTTTTTGGTTGCAATAAGTCTTTAATACTTCAGGAGTTAATTTGCGGAAGTCCTTATGACCGACAGCTACTATTAGTGAGTCAACTTGATTCTCAGAATCGATATCACCCATCTCAATACCATACTCTTGCCAAAGATCCTCCGACCTAACCCAAGGATCTTTGACAACCACTTTTACCCCCCAACCCTGCAACTCTCTTACCAGGTCAACCACTTTACTGTTGCGGATATCGGGGCAGTTTTCTTTAAAGGTAACGCCTAAAACTCCAACCTTCGAGTTCGCAACATCGATACCATTTTGTAACATGCGTTTGATAACCGACTGCGCAGCAAATTTAGCCATATCATCATTAATTCTGCGACCCGCAAGGATAACTTGAGGGTGGTAACCAAGTTCTTCAGCCTTATGCGTAAGATAATAAGGGTCTACGCCTATACAATGCCCGCCCACCATTCCCGGCCTGAATGGTAAAAAATTCCATTTACTACCTGCAGCCTCTAAGACTTCCAGCGTGTCAATACCCATGCGATCAAAGATTACGGAGAGCTCATTAGTAAATGCAATATTGAGATCTCGTTGAGAATTTTCAATTACTTTTGCAGCCTCAGCAACCTTTAAGCTACTAGCCTTCCATGTGCCGGCCTTAATAATACTGGCGTAAAGCTCGTCAACTTCATCAGCAACCCTAGGAGTGCTTCCGCTGGTGATTTTTTTTATCGTTGTAAGGGTATTGACTTTATCCCCAGGATTAATGCGCTCGGGACTGTAACCACAAAAAAAATCTTGATTAAATTTAAGTCCGCTCAGTTCTTCAAGTATTGGTACGCAAATTTCTTCGGTAGCGCCTGGGTAAACAGTAGACTCATAAATAACTAAGTCTCCGCATTTTAAGGCGCGTGCCACTTGTTTACTGGCGCCAATAAGAGGCAACATATCTGGTCTGTTTGCCTCATCAACAGGCGTTGGAACCGTAACTATGAATACTGAGCAATTGTTTAAGTCTTTGGGATCGAAACTATATTTTAAATGCTGAGCAGACTGTAGCGCATCAAGATTG
>JAIXPN010000063.1 GCA_027486235.1 Burkholderiaceae bacterium | reverse complement strand
ATTGAGTATCCCGTGCCACTTGTGATTGATGCCGATGCATTAAATATTCTTGCAAACTCTTCTGCCTTACAAGACAAACTGCGCAATCGACAAGCGCCGTTCTCATTAACGCCCCACCCTGGAGAGGCGGCCCGCCTTCTCAATACATCGTCCGACTGGGTGCAAGCTAATCGATTGATCGCCCTTCAGGGTCTGATCAAACGATATCCAGGCAATGTCATCCTTAAAGGGCACCATACTCTTTTAGGCTCACCGTCTGACGAATTCTTTGAATGCCAAGAAGGGAACCCTGGGATGGCGAGCGGCGGCATGGGGGATGTTCTTACAGGCATTATTGCTGCGCTGACCGCTCAAGGCATTCGCCACAATCTCGATTTATGGGAGGCTACATGCCTAGGCGTCCAGCTCCATGCTAAAGCAGCTGATACGCTCATTCACTCAGGCATTGGGCCAATTGGCTTAACAGCTCTAGAACTCGCAAAAGAAGTACGGCATCTACTCAACCGCCATTTGCCCTAATTCCAGGGGCCCCAATTCTGCCCTGGCGGAGACTCTTGATTCCAGTTCACTGGGTAACGCACTTTACCTGGTCCTAAACGAGACCATATATAAGTGGTAATTGCCAACACTAGTACACCAGCAAATACATGAGTCCAGATGTCTATAAAGCCTGCGTGTGCAGAAATCATGATCAAGGGATTTGCGCCCGCTGGCGGATGTACCGTTTTCGTTAGGAGTAATGCTGCGATCGTGATTAGCACGGAGATGACCATAACCCAGGTAGCATCACCCAATAATTGATAGCACATTACCCCAATAAAGGCAGAAATTAAATGCCCTCCAAACAATGCGCGCGGCTGAGTTGGCGGCAAGGTTGTAAGACCAAATAGAAATAAGGTGGAGCCTCCCAAAGAAGCTAATAACAAAGTGGAATCAGCTGGGCGCACTACATGCAATGCCAAGAACAAGGCAACACTTGCGCCTGCCAATACCCAAAGAATCCGAAGAATAGTTTGCTTCACTAAAACAGTGTAAATGATGGGGTTATTGCTTTGAGATATCGGTATATAGTGGGGCTCCTAAAGGCCCATTTGCAAACACTATTTAACTACCTTGCGCTCTCCCTACTGCGCATCTTCTCCGTTCTACCCTACCGGTGGATCGTGTTTTTTGGAGATAAGCTGGGCTGGCTAATCGCCCATATTCCATCAGAACGGAATCGGGTGGTGAAGATCAATTTACGCCTTTGTTTTCCAAACCTATCCCCCTCTGAAATCGATGCACTTGCACTTTCACATTGGCGCCTCTTTGGACGAAGCGTTCTCGAACGTAGCCGGATATGGTTGGGTAGCGCCAACCAGATTTCAGAAATGGTTGAGATTAAATCTGAAATTACCCTTGGTGATAAAAAACCACGCATATTGGTGAACCCCCATTTTGTTGGAATCGAGGGAGGTATGGCTTTATGCGCCCTCACAGAAAAGATGGGCTGGCCACGTGGAGTGACCCTCTATCAAAAAATGAAGAATCCTTTCTTTGATCGAAAAATTATTGAATGGCGTGGTCGCTTTGGTGGTAAATCAATTCCGAGGCAAGGCCACCTCACTGAAACGGTCCGTGAGATTAAAAATGGTAATTTTGTCTTCATTGCTCCCGATATTGATTTAGGTCTTAAAGACTCGGTATTTGTTCCCTTCTTCGGGGTACAAACAAATACCATCACAGCAATCTCGCGCCTAGCAAAACTCAGCGGTGCAGAAGTCTGCATCATGAAGACAACCCTTAAAGCAGACCAATCGGGCTACGTCTGTCATATTAGTAAACCGTTGAGTGATTTTCCCAGTAACGATGCGGTGGCTGATACCGCATTACTCAATCGCTTTTTTGAGGATGAAATTCGCCAGCGTCCAGCCGAGTACTATTGGGTCCATAAACGCTTCAAAAATCGCCCATCTGGAGAAGCGAAGATCTATTAGTGTCAAAATAGATTCTTCCTGGAGACCCTATTATGAAAAAACAAATCGTCGCCAATCAAATTAAGATTGCTTACCAAATCGATGGTCCTGAACAGGGGCCGGTAGTGATCATGAGCAATAGCCTCATGTCTAGCCTAGAGATGTGGGACCAAACCATTGGTGCCCTAACTGATCGCTATCGTGTTGTTCGCTACGACACGCGTGGTCATGGTCAATCTCAGGTCACAGATGGTCCCTATAGTATTGCCCTATTAGCAGAGGATCTGGTTGCGTTAATGGATGCGCTCAATATTAATCAAGCTCATTTAGTTGGCCTATCCATGGGTGGCATGATCTGCCAATATATTGGCGCCAACTATCCAGAACGTGCGCTCTCCCTCAGTCTTTGCGATACCGCTAGCGAGATGCCACCCCGCAATATGTGGGAAGAACGATTTGCCATCGCCAAGTCGCAGGGTATTGCCGGTCTAGTTGATGGCACCATTAAGCGCTGGTTCTTAGGCGACTTTATCAATCGCGCTACAGAACAAATCAATACTGTACGAAAGATGATTTTGGCAACACCAGTTGACGGCTATTTGGGTTGTGCCAGTGCAGTGCGCGATATGGCTCAGTCTACGATGCTCTTAAAAATCAAGGCTCCAACCATGGTCTTGGTTGGTAAGCAAGATCCTGCGTGCACAGTCGATCAGGCAACTGTTTTACATCGCCTGATACCGCACTCCTCGCTAGTCGTCATTGATCAAGCCGCTCATCTTTCAAACATCGAGCAACCCAAAGCATTTAATCATGCGCTCAGAGGCTTCCTAGACTCTGTGGCATAGTTAAACTTTGCAAGAAAATAACCAAAACTATAGGAGACAATATGGTCGTTCGCTTTCAATCTCAACTCATTAGAGCTGTTGCCTTGTGCGCAGGGTTTTTCTTCCTGCAAAGTAATTTAGCTGTGGCCCAAGGCAGCGCAGCGAACTACCCCAACAAAACAGTCAAAATGATTGTGCCGCTGACCCCTGGATCGGGGGCTGATATTGCTGGGCGGATTGTGGCCAAAAGTCTAGCCGAGAGCTGGAAACAGCCCGTGATCATTGAAAATCGTCCTGGTGCAGGTGGTCTTGTTGGAACTGGGGTTGTTGTGAGCTCGGATCCCGATGGCTACACACTCTTAGTTCAGTCGGCTTCCTATGCAGCCAACCCTGCTATTTACAAGAAATTACCCTACGACCTTAAAAGCCTAACGGATGTGAACATCTTAGGTACCAGCCCTTACGCATTAGTGGTCTCGGCCGAAAGTCCTTATAAATCAATAAAAGATCTAGTGAATGCAGCTAAGGCGAAACCTGGAATCATTCCATTCGCAAGTGCAGGCGTTGGCAGCTCTACTCACCTTGCGGCAGAGTACTTTAATCAAACCATGGGCATCAAAATGCTTCATGTTCCATTCAAAGGCTCACCCGAGGCGATTCAAGATACGATTGCAGGGCGCACTGCCTATTACATGGCACCACTCCAAACTGCAATTGCGCAAATACAAGGGGGCAAAGTGCGTGCATTAGGCGTTACCAGTGCTGCTCGTTCTGAAGCCGCTCCCGATATCCCAACGATCGCAGAACAAGGTTTTCCAAACTTTGAAATTGGGCTATGGGTGGGTGTATGGGCTCCATCAGCAACACCAGCTGCAGTCCTGCAAAAGATTAATACAGACATTAACCGCGCCTTGCAAGACTCTGAAGTAAGAGCTGCTTACTCTAAAGCTGGAATTTCGATCAAGCCCATGAACTTATCAGAGACAGAAAAGTTTGTGCGTAGTGAGATCAACAAGTACACCAAGATTGCTAAAGACGCTGGAATCGAACCACAATAACGCCCCGCTTTGCCAAGCACCAGACCAGGTCCTAAAAAAACCTGGTCTCGTTGTTTGCAAGCACGCAACCGATTGTCATGCTCATATCTGTGGGCCGGCTGCCAGTTACCCTTACTCTGAAAAACGCATCTATACACCACCCGATGCTTTACTGGCGCAATATCAAACACTACTGAAGCATTTGGGTATTGAGCGAGCTGTATTGGTACAGCCGAGCGTGTATGCAAAAGACAATCGTGCTTTACTGGCTGCCCTCAAAACAGATCCCAACCATCTTCGCGGTGTTGCAGTAGTCGACTGGGATATCTCCGAGCTGGAGCTAGAAAAAATGCACCTAGCTGGAGTTCGTGGGGTTCGTTGCAATATCGTTGATCGTGCCGACGCCAAAGGTGTTTTGCCAATCTTAAAGTTACGTTACCTTGCCGATAAAATTGCCCCAATGGGTTGGCATATGGAGTTCCTCATGCATGTCAATGAGTTTCCTGATCTTGACCAGATTCTCAGAAGCCTGCCAGTTCAAGTCGTGTTTGGTCATTTGGGTTATCTCAAGACCAATCTTGGCATCAATGATCGCGGATTTCAGAGTCTTTTATCACTCATGCGCGAGGAACGTGCTTGGGCTAAGCTCACAGGCCCCTACCGAATATCATCACACCTTCGACCGCCCTACTCGGATACCGATCCATTTGCACATGCTCTACTAGAAGCAAATTCACGGCAGGTTGTTTGGGGAAGCGATTGGCCCCATGTCATGGTGAAAGACTTTATGCCTAATGATGCTGATCTCTTGGATCTATTGAGTACCTGGGTGCCAGACTCGCAATTACGGGATCAGGTTCTAAGTAGTAATCCAGCTAGGCTGTATCAGTTCTGATTGTTGAGAATCTAAAAGAAAAGCCCGCTAGAGCGGGCTTTTACTGAAGCAGTTCTGTATTACAGACCCATATTTTGCTGCGCCACCATCAAATACAACATAGGGATGGAAAGAATGGTATTGATCCGTGAGGTCAACATGGCAGTGCGCGCAGACTTTGCTTTTAGATCAGCATCAACTGCCACAATACCAAGAGCACGCTTCTGATTTGGCCAAATAATGAACCATACATTAAAGGCCATGATCAAAGCAATCCACATACCCAAACCAATCGCCAGGAATGGCTGTTGCAAGGTAAATGCTTTGTGCGCATAGCCGTTTAGCACAGCCAAAATGATTCCAGTAAGCACCGTGGCCATGGCAGCGAAACGGAACCACATCAAGGCTGTAGGAGCAATGACTTTACCAATCGCTGGCTTTTGCTCATCAGGGATCTTTGGCATAGATGGGATTTGCACAAAATTAAAGTACCACAACAAACCAATCCACATTACTCCTGAGATCACATGAAGATAGCGGAATACAAAAGCAACCCAGCCTGGATTACCGATATTAGAAGAGCCAAACAAAATAATAATTAGCAGGAGCAATACAAACCCTGCTAATACTGTTCGGCCAAGAGAGGTCAAGATTGAAGTCATACTATTTCCAGGTGAGTAAATCGGTCATTTATGAAGCAAAGTTCTTGCTAACAAAATCCCAGTTCACAAGATTCCAAAAATTCTCGACATATTTAGGACGCGCATTACGAGTATCGATGTAATAGGCGTGCTCCCATACGTCACAGGTTAATAAGGGTTTTGCATCGCTGGTTAGTGGAGTAGCGGCATTGCTGGTAGATACGAGATCAAGACTGCCATCGGCTTTCTTTACCAACCACGCCCAACCCGATCCGAACGTACCAACAGCGCACTTTGTAAATTCTTCTTTGAACTTATCAAAGGAGCCCCACTTGGCATTGATTGCATCCGCAAGCGCGCCGGTTGGCAAACCACCACCGTTTGGTTTCAAACCAAACCAATAAAAAGTGTGATTCCATACTTGCGCAGCATTGTTAAAAATACCGCCAGAGGATTTCTTAACAATCTCTTCTAAGTCTGCATTCTCAAACTCAGTACCCTTAATTAAATTATTCAAATTAGTAACGTAAGTTTGGTGATGCTTGCCATAATGAAACTCTAAGGTCTCTTTAGAGATATACGGTGCTAAGGCATCAAGCGCGTATGGCAACTGGGGTAATGTATGTTCCATTTTTTTCCTTTTCAATTACATTTACGAACAAATAAGGGTGACCAAAAGGCACAATTGCTGTAACTATAGACGATTCTGGATTTTTTGTTTGACTAAGCCCAAATGAGCTTTTCTTAATTAAAATAGGGAGTTACCAACCACTCATGCATGCGCCTGGACACCATCCCTATGTCTACAAACCCTACCTCCCCATCCCCTAAACGGCTTTACCTTCAAGAGGTCGTGACCCGCGATGGCTTCCAGGCAGAAAGTAAGTTCATACCCACCGCAGACAAAATTGCCCTCATTAACCGCTTGAGCCGGGCGGGCTATGCCAAGATTGAGGTCACCTCCTTCACTAGCCCTAAGGCGATCCCCATGTTAGCCGATGCCGAGGAGGTCATGAGCAAGATTGACCGTATTCCAGGTGTCGAGTACACCGTTTTAATTCCGAACCTAAGGGGGGCTGAGCGCGCCCTGCGAGTCGGCGTTGATGAATTTAATCTAGTCATGTCTGTTAGTGAAACGCATAATCAATCCAATTTGCGTATGAGTCGCCAGGACTCAGCAAAAGGACTATCCGATGTTATTCGTCTAGCTCATGATGCAAAGGTAGCGGTTAATGTGTCCTTATCAACTAGTTTCGGTTGTCCCATGAGCGGTATGACCCCTATTCCTGAGTTAATGCACTGGATTAATCATTTTGCCGATGAAGGTGTTCGAGGAATCAGCATATGCGACACTACAGGAATGGCAAATCCACGTCATGTGAAGGAAGTATGCCAACTGGCTTTATCAAAGTATCCAAAGATGGAGTGGACCCTGCACTTTCATAATACCCGTGGCATGGGCTTAGCAAATGCCCTCGCCGCTGTAGAAACCGGGATTGATCGCTTTGACTCTTCATTAGGTGGTCTTGGTGGCTGCCCATATGCTCCGGGAGCTACTGGCAACATCTGCACCGAAGAGCTCGTTCATATGCTTGATCTCATGGGCTATAACACCAATATGAGCCTGGATCTTTTATTGGAATGCTCAAGTCAATTACGTGACTTAGTGGGCAGAACCCTGCCTAGTCAACTCTTGATGGCAGGAAAAGTGGATCGTTTGTACGATAAAGTCTGCCAAGCCTGATTTATTTTTTGGCAGCTGCTTTCACTTTTGCCAAGTACTCCGCAATGCGGTGCTTGATATCGAGAACCGATCCAGATTGCACTAAGTCGTATAAATCAACCGCTCGTGTGTCACGTTTAGAGGCATTCAGAACCATCGCTCTCGCATCCGGCGGGATCTCCAAAACATGCTCCAGTACCTGGGCTTCATAGGCGTGCCAATCAGTTGCCTCCAATACCGCGGTCAAAATACCAAACTCTTTTGCCTGGTCAGCATCAATACGTCTAGGATTGCCAATGAGCTGCTGAGCACGATCAGGACCAACGCACTCTGCAAGGCGGCGTGATCCGAGAACAAGCCCAAAACGCGCTCCCGGAAACATCATGCGCATATCTTCAGAGCCTACGCGATGACGACATGCCAATAAGAGATCTGCCCCGGCACCAATCGTTTGACCATGAGCAAATGCCATCGTATCAAACGGTGCGTGCGCAATCGCTTGTAACATTTGTTCAATGCGCACAAAATGCAAAAGTAGATCACCTGCACTGGCATCATCAAAATTTGAGAAATCAAAGCCGGCACAAAAACCTGGCCCCTCCCCTTTGAGGATTAACAATCTGGTGCCATCCGATTCAGACTCTTGAGTGATCTGCAATAACTCAGTCGCCAACTCGTAACTAATTGCATTGCGTTTTTCTGGACGATTGAGCGTAACGCGTTTGATGTGCCCAGAGCGCTCGACTGCGATTGTGTTCATTCTCACCCCACTAACTCTTCATTATGCTCACCCAAGCGGGGTGGACGCTTATCAATTGCTGCAGTTCGGCCATTAAATTTAACAGGATTGGTCACGGTCTTGGTTTGATGTCCATTGGCCATTTCTAGAGGCTGCACCCAATCCATCGCGACTGTCTGGGGATCACTCAGAACGGCAGAGTAATTATTAATAGGACAACACGGCACCCCTGCTTTACTAAATGCCTCAATCCAGTTAGCCGCTGTATCAGTTTGCAACATTCCCTCAATCAGTTCTTTTAAGACAAGTTGGTTCTTAGCGCGCAAGGCAGTTGTGCTAAATCGCTCGTCGCGTAACAGACTATCGCTCTTCAAAATATGGCATACGCTTTCCCACAAGGCTTGAGTGCCAGCAGCCATGACCAAATAATCATCTTTAGCCTTAAAGGCTTGATAAGGCGCATTGCGAGGGTGCGCCGACCCAAGTTTGACAGGATCTTTACCAACACCAAAATACTCTGAGGTCTGTAAGGCTGCAATTGCGAGGGATGTTCCCATCATTGGCACATCAATATGAACACCCTGACCACCTGCTTGGACCTGCCGCAGTTGTGCGCAAATACTCATAGCACCATATAAACCTGCAGTGAAATCAGCCACCGGCACACCACACTTCACGGGCGCACCACCGGCCTCACCGGTTACGCTCATAATGCCGCTCATCGCTTGTATCGTGACATCAAAACCACCTTCATTTGCCCTTGGTCCTGTCTGACCATACGCAGATATCGAGCAATATACGATTTTGGGGTTAAGCTTGAGTGCCGAGTCAAAATCAAGCCCCAAGCGTTTCATAACGCCGGGTCGATTGTTCTCGATCACAACATCAGCTTTTGCAATGAGCTCTTTGGCTTTGGCATTGTCGACTGGATTCTTTAGGTCCAAGGTAATCGAACGCTTATTGCGATTGAGCGAGGCAAAATTTTCACTGAGACGATCGTTCTCGGGACCAGTGTGTGGAGGCCATGCACGCAAAGTATCTCCTGCGCCCGGGTTTTCCACTTTTATAACATCGGCACCCAAATCACCTAATAACATTGCGCAAAATGGACCTGCTGCAACATTACAAATCTCAATCACACGAATCCCATGCAATGGGCTAAGTACAGACGGGGCAATCGGGTTGTTCATAGGCACTCTTCTTAAATGGAATGCTCTATTCTACCGACCTCGCTAGTAGTAACTAAGAGGCTGAGTTTTACCTTTAAAGATCCGGTAAGAGAACAATGTGTATGCCAAGATTGTTGGCAACACGATAATGGCGCCCCAGAAAATAACCCAGAGTGATTCCGTGGAGGCAGCAGCCTGCCAAGCGGTCATCTTGCCAACGATAAGATATGGAAACAAACTATAAGCAATACCAAAGAATGAAATCCAGAAAATAGCAACGGTTGCCGCAAATGGCACCCATTCGCTCTGACCAGGATTCTGTCGAAGATTTTGAATAGCACGATCAATCATGAAAAACAGAATAGCTGTTGCAATAGGAACAGGCGAAAGCCACAGAATATTAGGGTAGCTAAACCAACGATTCATGATCTCTGGACTGAAATACGGTGTCGCCGCTGAGATTAGAGCAATACCCAAGCCCGTCAACCACAAACTACCGCGTGCCCAGGTCAAAGCGCGCTTCTGTAAGTCACCTTCGGTTTTCATAATGAGCCAAGTAGAGCCTAGCAAAGCGTAACCTGCAGGCAAGCAAATACCAACCAAGGCAGCAAAGAGCCAACCCAAAAGCCCAGACTCAAAGCCGATGATGTGACGACCAATCATCACGCCCTGCGCTACGGCAGTGATGAGACTGCCAAGATAAAACAGAAAATTCCATAAAGGCTTCTGCGCTAAATTGACCTTTGCTCTAAAGTCAAATGACACACCGCGCAGAATCAATCCAGCGAGCATGATAGCAACGGGTAAGTAGAGTTCCGTCAAGATAATTCCGTGCGCAAGGGGAAAAGCAACCAATAAGATGCCAACACCTAATACAAGCCATGTCTCATTTGCATCCCAAAATGGGCCGATCGACGAGATCATCACGTCTTTATCACCATCGCTTGCGCGATTGAGCAAAATACCAACGCCCAAATCGTATCCATCGAGCACTACATAAGAGAGCATGGCAAAACCCATCGCCCCCAAGAAAAATAATGGTAACCAGACAGAAGCTTGCGACCAATCGTTAGGCATCGATATTCCCTATTAAACGCTTAATGCAGATTGAACCGGACTACTTTGCAAGGAGTCTGCACTCTTCTTGTCGGCTTGGCGCGCCATGTAAAAGATAGCCCAGATATAGGCAACAATGAGAGTTGCGTACAAAAAGAGATACATCATCAAGCTACTAAATACCATTCCACCGGGCAACTTGGTTGCCGCTTCGGCAGTCGTCAAAACACCGTGAACTAAGTAGGGTTGACGACCAATCTCGGTAACATACCAACCGGCAACCACTGCAACCCACCCTGAAAAACTCATCCAAACAAAAGAGCGCGCTAGCCAATTTGGTAGGTCAGCATTCTTCCGCAAACGCCACCAGCCATACCAAGAAATAGCCAACATCAGCACGCCAACGCCAACCATGATGCGGAAAGCAAAAAAGACGGGCTTGACTGGGGGGGTCTTTTCAAAGTCTTTTAAACCCTTCACCTCCCCATCCCATTCATGGGTCAGGTAGAAGGAAGCTAGCTTAGGAATTGCGATCTCAAAACGATTCGATTGGGTTTTCTCATCAGGAATTGCGAAGATGACTGCAGGCACACCCTTGCCAGTCTCCCAAATGCCCTCCATAGCAGCCAACTTCGCAGGCTGATGCTTAAGCGTATTTAAGCCATGCATATCACCTAGGAAAATTTGCACTGGAGTAAGAATCGCTGCGGCTATGATGGCCAACTTGAGAACCGAACGATTGGCTTGCGAGCGGCTACCCTGTAAATAACGGTAGGCAGACAAACCTGCCAGCAAGAAAAAGACGGTCAAGAACGATGCGGTCATCATATGCGCTAAGCGATACGGCATCGAAGGATTAAAGATAATCTCCATCCAGTTCACAGCATGGGCTTGACCGTTGATCATCACGAAGCCCTGAGGAGTTTGCATCCAAGAGTTCAAGACGATAATCCAAAATGCCGATAGACTGGTACCAAATGCAACCAAGAAAGTGGCTAAGGTATGCACTCTTGCTGAAACACGTTTTGCTCCAAAGAGCATGATGCCCAAAAATGTAGCTTCCAAGAAAAAGGCAGTAAGCACTTCATAGGCTAATAATGGGCCGGCAATATTGCCCACTGTTTCCATATAGCCTGGCCAATTGGTGCCAAACTGAAAACTCATGGTGATGCCACTCACCACTCCCAAGGCAAATGTGAGTGCAAATACTTTGACCCAGAATTGGTAGGCCTCTTGCCAATAGGTATCGCCCGTTCGATTGAACTTAATCTTGAAATAAAACAGTACCCACCCGAGAGCAATCGTAATCGTAGGAAACAAGATGTGAAAAGTGATGTTGGCCGCGAACTGAATTCGGCTCAACATAATGGGGTCAAACATTGAAAACTCCCAGTAGGCTATGTATACCCTCCATTTTATCGACTTTCCTGAAAAATACAGCTATCTAATAGTTGACAAAAATACATATAATTAAGTGAGTCCCGGACATAAGCCCAATATGAAATCAGCTATTTCGAACATAGACGCCATTGAACCTTTACGTCATTTTGTGACGCAAATGACCCAATTGGTTGATCAGTCCCAAGAAGAATCCTTTGTGCGCCCCAAAGCCAAAGCGCTTCTCAAGGATCTTATTTCCTCGGATAACTGGTTACCTGAGTTTTGTACAGTGCCTCACCCTCAGTATTACCAACAATTTTTACTGCATGCCGATCCCTTAGAGAGATTCTCGGTAGTTAGTTTTGTTTGGGGTCCTGGTCAAGAGACGCCCATTCATGATCATATGGTGTGGGGTCTCATTGGCATGCTACGCGGCTCTGAAAAAGGACAGCGTTACGAACGGGATCAGAATGGAAAGTTAAAGCCAATTGGCCAAGAAGAAACTTTAATGCCGGGTGATATCGATGAAGTGAGCCCAACAATTGGTGATATTCATCTTGTGAAGAATGCATTTACTGATAA
This sequence comes from Burkholderiaceae bacterium, assembly GCA_027486235.1. Lineage (GTDB taxonomy): Bacteria > Pseudomonadota > Gammaproteobacteria > Burkholderiales > Burkholderiaceae > Polynucleobacter > Polynucleobacter hoetzingerianus. Next base: position 16,281 of record JAIXPN010000063.1, on the reverse strand, counting down.
AACCTCGATTAGCATTCATGTCTATGGTGGCAATATCGGTGGCGTACAACGCCATGTCTATGACCCCAACTCTGGGTCGATCAAAAACTTTGTCTCAGGCTATTCATCGACTCAAATCCCTAATCTTTGGGATCGGTCTGCACAGATTCGGGCTCAGCTGAATTAATGTAACTTTACGTGCGGCTCAGTACGACGCGTAATCATTCGCGCCAAGGTATCCAAGCTCACCTTTGCCCAACCATGCAGTGCTAGCTCATGCATCTTGTATAAAGAGAGATACATGATTTTGGCAAAACTGCCTTCAATCATCAGATTGCCGCCAATCAAGCCTCCCATCATGCTACCCACGGTACTAAATTTACCCAGCGATACTAAAGAACCAAAATCACGATACTGATATGGCTTCAAAGGTTTTTGATCAAGCATGCGCTGAATTTGTTTGAATAGATGCGAAGCCTGTTGGTGAGCGGCTTGTGCTCGGGGTGGTACAAATCCACCCTTCCCATCGTTGGCCTCTGGCCATGGACAGGCAGCACAATCGCCCATCGCAAAGATGCTTGCATCTCGCGTCGTTTGTAAGGTTGGCAGAACAAGCAATTGATTAATTCGGTTGGTTTCCAAACCAGCAATGTCTTTTAAGAAGTCAGGAGCCTTTACACCAGCAGCCCAAACAATCAGCTCGGCAGGCAAACTGCCACCATCGGCAAAGCGCACTTCATTGGGGACCACCTCAGCAACTTTTTTGTTCGTGATGACCTCGACACCCATTTGATTCAAGAGGCTCTCAGTTGCGATAGACAAACGAGGCGGCAGAGCTGGCAAAATCCGAGGCGCCGCCTCAATCACGCTCACCTTTAAATCTTTATTGGGGTCAACGCGATCTAACCCATACGACACTACCTCGCGCGTGGTGCGATAGAGCTCCGCAGCAAGTTCAACACCAGTGGCACCAGCCCCAATAATGGCTACATGCAGCTGATCAGGTGTTAATGGATTAGTTTGCGCTTGCGCCCGAATAATCGCATTAAGCATTTTGGTATGAAAATGCTTGGCATCGTTTTGCGATTCCAAACGAAGAGCATATTGCTCAACACCAGGAGTTGCAAAGTCATTACTAAGACTTCCAATCGAGAGGATGAGCGTGTCATATGGTATCGAGCGCTGAGGAGTGATCTCACGTCCTTGATCATCCGAATAGGGAGCAACAATCACCTCTTTGCGCTCACGGTCGAGGCCGATCATCTCACCAATGCGGTAGCTAAAATGATGCCAATGGGCTTGAGCAATATAGTCCACCTCGTGATCGCCCAAATCCATACTTCCCGCGGCAATCTCATGCAACTTCGGCTTCCAAATATGGGTTCGATTCTTATCAATCAGAGTGATTGATAGCTTTCCAGGCTTTCCTTTGCGAGGGCCATACCGGTTACCCAGACGAGTTGCTAGCTCCAATCCGCCTGCACCACCTCCGACAATTACGACTCTATGCATCTATCCAACTTTCTTATTATTTGATAAGCAAGTCTTATTGCGCGGTCCAACCGCCATCCATATTCCAGGCAGCTCCTCTGACCTCCGAGGCATCGGCGCCACATAAGAATATGGCAAGCGCTGCTAATTGCTCTGGTTTGACAAATTCGCCAGAAGGTTGCTTTTCGGATACGAGCGCATGCTTAGCAGCATCATTGGAGATCTTCTCACGTTCAGCGCGCGCATCCACCTGCTTTTGAACTAGCGGTGTCAATACCCAACCCGGACATATTGCATTACATGTGACTCCAGTATTTGCAGTCTCTAATGCAACCACTTTAGTTAAACCAATGATGCCGTGCTTCGCTGCCACATAAGCAGCCTTTTGCATCGAAGCAACCAAACCATGGACCGAGGCGATATTAATGATCCGTCCCCAATTGCGCTGTTTCATGCCAGGCAGAGCTAAGCGCGTCGCATGAAATGCTGAGCTTAAATTAATCGCTATCACCGCATCCCAGCGCTCGACTGGAAAATCCTCCACATTGGCAACATGCTGAATACCAGCATTGTTTACCAAGACATCAATTGAACTAAAGCGCTTCTCGGTCGCTGTAATCATTTGAGCAATCTCATCGGGCTTACTCATATCGGCGCCGTGATAATCCACCTGCACTCCATAAGCCTTCACCTCTGCAATGGCAGACTCCGCATCACCAAAACCATTCATCATCACATTGGCACCCTGAGCCGCCATCGCTTTAGCCATAGCCAAACCAATACCGCTGGTTGAACCCGTGACCAATGCCGTCTTTCCTTTTAAGATCATCTTTCAATCCTCAAATTACCAAGCCAAACCATCATCATATTCTTATAGACCGATGAACCTTCCCAATTCTTGCCAAAAAGACTTGGGTATCTCCGTGAGCAACCAGGTAAAGGTGATGTAGCGCAAGAGTTTTCCTATCGCCATATAAATCATGCATTGAAACCAATTGAAGCGTAACCAACCTGCGACGAGGCACAATGGATCACCAATGGCCGGCAGCCAAGATAGCAAGAGCATGGGCGGCCCTCGCTTTTCAAGCCAAGCCTGAGCTCGGGAATGAGTCTCCCCCTTGAGAGATTCATAGGCATTACGAGCCAGCAGTCCGAGAACCCAATTAATCATTCCCCCAATCGTGTTACCTGCTGTTGCTACAGCAATTGCCAACCAATAGTCGTCTGGCTTTAAGCTAACGTAGGCGAACAAAACCGGCTCGGAGCCCATCGGGATTAATGTGGCTGAAACCGCAGCAACAATAAACACCGCGGGCAATCCCACGGCTGGCATTCCAAACCAATGCAAAAGAGTTTGAATCGCTGCTTCCATTAATGCAGGACACCAGCCTCTTTTAATGCCTTGATTTGCTCTGCGCTTAGGCCAATTGATTGCAGAACCGTCTCTGTGTGCTCGCCCAAGGTGGGAGCACGGTATCGAACTTGACCAGGATTATTGGATAACTTTGGAATAATTCCAGGCATCTCTACCTTTAATCCATCAGCGCTTTCAATCGTTTCAATCACGCCCCGAGCACGATAGTGTGGATCTTCTGCAATGTCTTTTGCTGTGTAAATACGGCCTGCCGGTACTGCAATTCCTTGTAATGCATTCAATACCTGGTCGATCGATTGCGTTTGTGTCCACTGCCCAATGATGCGATCAATTTCTTCTGCTCGTTTTGCTCGCCCATCATTTCTGGCGAGATCGGGATCGTTGCCAACATCCGCACGTCCAATAAATTCCATTAAGCGCTTAAACAATGAATCGCCATTGGCCGCAATCAAGACATACTGGCCATCTGCACAACGGTAGGCATTCGATGGGGCGATCCCTGGTAATGCGCCTCCAGCAGGTTGGCGTACTGCTCCGAACACATGGTATTCCGGTAATAGGCTCTCTGTTAAGTTAAACACTGCCTCATATAAAGCGACATCAATCATTTGTCCTTTGCCGCCTCTAGCATCTCTCTCATAGAGCGCTAGCAAGACACCAAGAGCGCCATGCAAACCGGCGATCGTATCGCCCAAGGACAAACCTGCGCGTGCTGGTACATCACCTGGATGCCCGGTGAGATAGCGTAAGCCTGCTGTTGCCTCTGCAATCGCTGCAAAACCAGGCTCATCCCTGCGTGGTCCATCTTGACCATAACCAGATACGCGCAACATGATCAACTTGGGATTTAGCTGATGCAACTCATCCCAACCCATTCCCCACTTTTCCATGGTGCCTGGTCGGAAGTTCTCAATCAAAACATCAGCGTCCTTTGCTAGACGACGAACGATCTCTTGTCCTTCCTTGACGCGCAAATCAATACAGATCGATTGTTTATTACGTGATTGGGCCTGCCACCATACTGATGTGCCCTCATGAAGCATGCGCCACTTTCGTAAGGGGTCACCATCTTGAGGGGATTCCACCTTAATAATTTCAGCCCCAAAATCGGCTAAGGTCTTAGCAGCAAATGGTCCAGCGATTAACTGTCCAAGCTCTAAAACACGAATTCCGGAAAGAATTTGATGCATTCCAATTGACCCATTAAGCAAATAAGTATCTAGCTTAAACTATTGGATTCTGAATGGTTTCTTTAAGGATATCCCATGAAAAATTGGATTGTGGCACTGAGTCTCGTAAGTTTCTTTCATAGCAGTCTTGCCTGTACCGCTGTAAACATTAAGGCGACTGATGGCACTGTGATTGCCGGCAGGACGATGGAATGGGCTTTTGATATGAAGTGGACGATCAACAGCATTCCACAGGGTACTCGCTTAAAAGTCGGGGGTCCCGACGCTCTAAAATTGCCACCCATCCAATTTATCACCAAGTATGCTGTGCTAGGCATCTCCCCCGCAATCATTCCAGGTAACCCTGCCCTACTTGAGGGTCAAAATAGTGCCGGCCTAGGAATGAGTGGCAACTTCTTGCCAGGTTTTACTGAATACCAAACGGTTACCGCCAAAGATTTGGACTATGTATCGATTTTGGATTTTGGGGCACTTGCGCTCGGTATGTTCGCCAATATTGCTGAACTGAAAAAAGAATTGCCGCGCTATAAAGTTTGGTACGACGCCAGCCTGCCGTCGGGCCCAACCCCACCCTGGTTGCATTTTGTATTTACCGATCGCACTGGAGCAAGCATCATTGTTGAGTTTGTAAAAGGTCAAATGCGAATTCATGACAATGTTGCTAATGTCTTAACGAATTCACCCACCTATGATTGGCACATTACTAATGCGCGCAACTACCTCTCCCTCAGTAATTTTGCGCCTAGCTCTGTCACTGTAAATGGTCAGAATGTCACTGAGATTGGGCAAGGTGGTGGTCTCGTTGGTTTGCCAGCGGATTACACTCCACCCTCACGGTTCATCCGCGCTGCCTATCTACGCCAACTCTCTACCCCAGCTAATAACCGTACCGAAGGGGTTCAGCTTGTTGGACACATATTGAATAATGTAGACATTCCAATTGGCGTTGCTGCTAGCAAAGATGGGGCCAAAGTTGTTTCCGATTACACCCAATGGGTTGTGATCAAAGACCTCAACAATCAGCAGTGGCATGTCTCCAACTATATGAATCGTACCAACTACGTAACGATTGATCTCAAAAAGATCTTTGATGGGGGCAAACCGGGATCTTGGCTGATTGATCAGCTACCTTACCAAACTATTGATATCACCAACAAATTAGTTAACTAAGTCTTTCTATGAATCACCCGATACCAAAACCCGATCAATACCAAGAAATGCGCGAGGCATTGCGCGATTTATGTTCCCGCTACGACTCTGCTTACTGGCAACAGGTTGATCATGAACGTGGTTACCCAGAAGCATTTGTAAAAGCCATGACAGAGGCTGGCTGGTTAGCAGCTTTAATTCCAGAACAGTATGGCGGCTCTGGTCTTGGTCTGGCAGAAGCCTCTGTGATCATGGAAGAGATTAATCTCTCAGGCGGGAATGCTGGCTCATGCCATGGCCAAATGTACAACATGGGTACCCTGCTGCGCCATGGCTCTGATGAGCAGAAGAAACTCTATCTCCCGAAGATTGCCTCTGGCGAACTTCGTCTACAAAGTATGGCGGTCACCGAACCCACTACGGGTACTGATACAACGAAGTTAAAGACAACGGCTGTCAAGAAGGGGGATCGTTATGTCATTAATGGTCAGAAAGTATGGATCTCGCGCATTCAACATTCTGATTTAATGATTTTGCTAGCCCGTACTACTTCGCTAGCGGAGGTCAAGAAAAAATCAGAGGGGATGTCGATTTTTATTGTTGATCTTCATCAGGCGATTGGCAAGGGGATGGAGGTTCGCCCAATTGCCAATATGGTGAATCACGAAACCAACGAAGTCTTTTTTGATAATCTTGAAATCCCTGCCGAGAATTTAATCGGTGCCGAGGGTCAAGGCTTCAAATATATTCTTGATGGGCTGAATGCAGAACGCACCTTAATTGCAGCGGAGTGCATCGGTGATGCCTATTGGTTTATTGATCGCGCAAGACGCTACGCCAATGATCGAGTGGTCTTTGATCGCCCAATCGGTATGAACCAGGGAATCCAATTCCCTATTGCTGACAGTTATATTGAGACTGAGGCAGCAAATCTCATGCGCTTTAAGGCCTGTGAGCTATTTGATCGCCAAGAACCCTGCGGTGCTGAATCAAATATGGCGAAATATTTAGCAGCTAAAGCTTCGTGGGAGGCTGCCAATGTCTGCATGCAAACCCATGGGGGCTTTGGCTTTGCCTGCGAATACGATGTAGAGCGCAAGTTTCGGGAAACGCGCCTCTATCAAGTGGCACCGATTTCTACAAATCTGATTTACTCCTACGTAGCTGAGCATTTGCTCGGTTTGCCCCGTTCGTTCTAGCCAGGGACTCCTTCCGTATGCGTCCATTAGATGGCATCACAATAGTTGCTCTTGAGCATGTTATTGCCGCCCCCTTTGCAACGCGGCAATTAGCAGACCTAGGCGCTCGTGTCATCAAGATTGAGCGTCCAGGTGGTGGTGACTTTGCACGTAACTATGATGAGCGCGCTCAGGGGATGTCATCCCACTTTACTTGGGTCAATCGCTCCAAAGAAAGTTTGACTCTCGATCTTAAGCAAGATGCTGCACTCTCCATTCTGAAGAAATTATTAGAGACGGCTGATGTCTTTGTCCAAAATCTAGCACCAGGAGCAGCAGCGCGGATGGGTCTTAGCCCAGATACTCTCCAGGCAATTAACCCAAAACTCATTTACTGCAATTTGTCTGGCTATGGCGAAGATGGTCCGTATCGAGACAAAAAAGCGTATGACCTATTAATCCAAAGTGAGGCAGGATTACTATCGATTACTGGCACACCAGAGGTGCCCAGCAAGGTTGGTATCTCAATTGCGGATATTGCTGCTGGTATGTATACCTATACCAATATCCTTGCCGCACTTTTGCAGCGTCAAAAAACGGGTAAGGGTTCGGTAATTGATATCTCTATGCTGGAGGCGCTCGGCGAGTGGATGGGTTACCCGATGTATTACAGCATGGATGGCGCCTCTCCCCCGCCCCGAACCGGAGCTGCTCACGCCACGATCTTTCCCTATGGCCCATACCAGGCAGGTGATGGCAAAACGGTCATGCTTGGTTTGCAAAATGAACGCGAATGGGCCCTTTTTTGTGAAAAGGTATTAAACCAGCCAGAGCTTGCAAACGACCCGCGCTTTGATAAGAACTTTAAGCGCAATGAAAACCGTACTGAGCTTACTCAGATCATCCTGAAGATCTTTAGTACGCTAACAAGCGAGCAAGTGATTGCCAAACTGGATGAGGCGCAAATTGCTAATGCTTCATTAAATGATATGCATCAGTTTTGGGCGCATCCGCAATTAAAAGCGCGTGGGCGCTGGGCTTCAGTAGACTCTCCCAAGGGACAGATCTCTGCACTGCTTCCACCAGGGGTTAATAACTCATATCAATACCGCATGGATAAGATTCCGGGGATTGGGGAACATACTACAGCCATCCTTAAAGCACTCGGTTATCAAGACAACGATATTGCTGATCTAAGGCTAAAGCAGGCTATATAAGCATTCTGGTGCAAAACGTGCACCACTTCAGTGAATACATTCGTTAAATGCACTTCTAAAAGGCCTTATGCCCTAATAAGACCCTACTGGGTCGATACGATGAACTGGTACGTTTTTTGCATCCACGTTTATATCCACTTAACCTAGGAGCCTGCAATGAGTATTTACAAGCCATTTGATCCTGACCGACCTTTATTTAGTAGCCGCTGCAGCTGCGGCCAACATGCCTCCGAATCAGAACATCAAGCTGCGCAATTGAGCAAGCCAGATGCAGAAGAAGACAGTGCTAATTTCATTGAAGCCAGTCTCGTTAAGGCACTGTTTCCCGAGGAAGCTCGTAGAAGAGCCTTTCTGAAGGCGGTAGGTGCAGGAGGCGCAATGAGCGCTTTATCTGGTTTCTTGCCTGTAGGTGCACTTCAAGCAATGGCTCAAGAGAAGGCACCTCTGGAAAAGAAAGAGCTCAAAATTGGCTTTATTGCGATTACCTGCGCAACTCCATTAATCATGGCCGACCCATTGGGGTTCTATAAAAAACAAGGACTCAACGTTACCCTTAACAAGACTGCTGGTTGGGCATTAATCCGCGACAAGATGCTTAGCAAAGAGCATGATGCATCTCACTTTTTATCGCCCATGCCAATTTCGATGTCGATGGGTTTAGGTTCCGATCCAAGCCCAATGCGGGTCGCCACTATCCAAAACGTTAACGGTCAGGCGATTACCTTGGCAAATAAACACAAAGATAAGCGCGATCCAAAGATGTGGAAAGGGATGAAGTTTGCAGTCCCCTTTGAGTACTCGATGCATAACTTCTTATTGCGATATTACGTTGCCCAGGCAGGTCTTGATCCAGATAAGGATATTCAAATTCGTGTAACGCCTCCACCTGAGATGGTTGCCAACTTACGCGCTGGCAACATTGATGGCTTCTTAGGGCCAGACCCCTTCAATCAACGGGCAGTGTTTGACGAGGTTGGATTCATTCATATTTTGACCAAGGAAATCTGGGATGGCCACCCTTGCTGTGCATTTGGTACATCCGAAGAATTTATCCGGAAGAATCCAAATACCTTCGCAGCCCTCTATCGTGCCGTGATTAATGCATCAACGATGGCGCGCAACCCAGAAAACCGCCCCTTAATCGCTAAGGTAATTTCTCCACAAAATTACCTCAACCAACCAGAGACGGTTGTCATGCAAGTATTGACTGGTAAGTTTGCCGATGGTTTAGGTAATGTTCAAAACGTACCAGACCGTATCGATTTCAACCCGATCCCATGGTACTCGATGGCAACCTGGATGTTGACCCAAATGCAACGCTGGGGCTATGTCAAAGGCGATGTCAATTACAAAGACATCTCTGAAAAAGTATTCCTGTTGACGGATGCGAAGAAATACATGCAAGAGACCAATGCGCCGATTACCGCCCAAGCAAAGGCAAGCACAGGAAATCCAAAATTTAAGATTATGGGTAAAGAGTTTGACCCTGCTACAGCCTCCGCGTACAGCAAATCTTTTGCGATCTCTAAGAGCTAGTCATGGATAAAGTTTCTATAAAGGTCAAGGGAGCTTTGCTGTCGATCATCCTCTTTTTGATGATGCTGTCGCTTTGGCATCTTGCCACGATGCCTAAAGGAATTGCAAAAACTGAGGTGGTCGCCACAAGTGTAGAGACATCAAAAGCCCAATCTGAATACGATCTACTAATGGGCAAGGGCAGCAAAGATACACCTGCTGAGCTGAAATCGGGTTTTCCTACTCTACGGCAAATGGGAGAGACCTTTTATAAACAACTCTCCAATCCGTTTTATGACAAAGGTCCAAACGACAAGGGCATTGGAATTCAGTTAGCTTATTCTTTAGCCCGGGTTAGCTTGGGTTTTCTATTGGCTCTTTTGGTTGCCTTGCCTATTGGATTTTTAATTGGCATGTCACCCCTTCTGTCCGCAGCCTTCAACCCCTTTATTCAGATCCTAAAACCAATCTCGCCACTCGCTTGGATGCCAATCGCACTTTATACGATTAAGGACTCATCGGTATCAGGCGTATTCGTCATTTTTATCTGTTCGATTTGGCCGATGTTGATAAATACTGCATTTGGCGTTGCGAGTGTTCGCAAGGAGTTACTCAATGTTGCCAAGACACTTGAAGTAAGTCCACTAAGAAAAGCGTTCAAGGTGATTCTGCCTGCGGCTGCGCCAACGATTCTGACAGGAATGCGAATTTCAATGGGAATTGCTTGGTTAGTGATCGTAGCAGCAGAAATGCTAGTTGGCGGTACAGGGATTGGTTACTTTCTTTGGAACGAGTGGAATAACTTAGCAATCTCGAGCGTTATTTTTGCCATTGTCGTAATTGGCTTTGTAGGCATGCTATTGGATATGTTCTTCGCAAAACTACAAAAGATGGTGACCTATGCAGACTAACAACGATTTTTTAAAAGTAGAGAACCTCTCAAAAACCTATGTTCAAGGATCTACCCCTGTATTTGAGAATGTTAATTTTGATATCCAGCAAGGTGAGTTTGTATGCATCATCGGCCACTCAGGTTGCGGTAAGACGACAATTTTGAATGTGCTTGCTGGATTAGAGGAGGCATCTTCAGGCTACGCCTATATGCTGGGTAGAGAAATCAAAGGTCCTAGTTTAGAACGCGGTGTTGTATTTCAGGGGCACGCCTTAATGCCCTGGATGACAGTCTTGCAAAACATTAGCTTTGCTGTGAAATCAAAGTTTGCTGATTGGCCAAAGGCGAAGATTGAGGCTCATTCTGAGAAATATCTTGAACTCGTTGGCCTATCTGCTGCTAAGCATAAAAAACCATCTGAACTCTCAGGCGGTATGAAGCAGCGCGTCGGAATTGCCAGAGCATTTGCGATTGAACCAAAAATGTTACTGTTGGACGAACCTTTTGGCGCTCTTGATGCACTAACCCGTGGTGTTATTCAGGATGAGTTACTCAAAATTTGCTCATCTACTAAACAAACGGTATTCATGATTACCCATGATGTTGATGAAGCAATTTTGCTATCCGACAAGATTATGCTCATGAGTAATGGTCCGAACGCACGTATTGCCGAGATTGTAGAAAATACTTTACCTAAAAATCGTGAGCGTGCCACGATGCACCATGACCCCATGTACTACCCAATGCGCAATCATTTGGTCGACTTCTTAGTGCATCGTTCTAAATTAGTCCAACAGGCGGCTAGCTCTGGAAACACAGTAAGCAACGTAACTGATATTACGCAACGCCTAAAGCCCAAGATTGTGCGTCCTGGCAAAGAGCAAACTATTTCCAATCCATCCATTCAAGTTAATTAAGGAGTTTTAAGATGATGAATCGCGAAGTTGTAACCCAAAAAATTATTGAAGCTAAAGTAAAAAAGAAGCTCAAGTGGGCGGATATAGCTAAATCAATAGGTGAATCAAAAGAATGGGTAACGGCTGGCTGTTTAGGTCAAATGACATTTACTAAAGCTCAAGCTGAGGCAGCTGGTAAGTTGTTTGACCTAACTGACGAAGAAATGGCTTGGTTGCAAATTGTTCCCTATAAAGGATCCTTACCTACTGCCGTCCCTACCGATCCACTTATTTACCGCTGGTATGAAATTGTTAGTGTTTATGGCACCACTATTAAAGAGTTAATCCATGAGGAATTTGGTGATGGCATCATGAGCGCCATTGATTTCTCAATGGATATTCAGCGTGAGCCCGACCCAAAGGGGGATCGTGTACAGGTTGTTTTATCGGGTAAATACCTTTCCTACAAAACCTACTAATCGATCAATCTATAAGAGCGGTGAAGCCAGGTGTGCCGTATTCTCCAAAAGAGTACGCCACTTTGGCCTACGCTCCCAGGTTTTTGCATTGATCTGATCAGAGTGCTTTAGGTAGCTAGAAACCAGTTTTTTAAGCTCAGCGCAAAAGTGCTCGTCATACACAATCAAACTAATTTCAAAGTTAAGTCGCAGACTTCGTTGATCAAAGTTTACTGATCCAAAAATGGCAATCCGTTGATCGATGAGAAGACTCTTGGTATGCAATAGACCGCCCTTGAACTCTGCAATCTTGACTCCCGCACCCAATAAAGCACTGTAGAAACTGCGGCTGCTCCAGGCCACCAAGGTTGAATCATTTAGCTTGGGGACGATGAGTTGTACCTTGACCCCGCGATGAGCGGCAGCCATTAAGGCTTGAACCAAGCCCTCGTCAGGCACAAAGTACGGGGTTGTAATAATAAGCTCCTCACGAGCATCCAGTACAGCAGAGAGCAAGACCTGATACAAAATATCATCACGGTTAACTGGCCCAGAGGAGAACTCCTGGGCCAAAGTAGTACCTGCCATTTTCTTAGTTAGGCTCTCGCGATCATTAAAGTGCACAACCCTTGGGTTATCGACGCTCCAGTCGTATAGAAAAGTAAGCTCAAACTGAGAAACAACCGGGCCTTGGATTCTGACCATGGCATCGACCCACTCACCTACCCCTGAGTCTTGCTTAAATGTTCTTGGATCAACGAGATTCATGCTGCCAGTCCATACGGTTTCCCCGTCGATTACAAAGATCTTCCGGTGTAGGCGCAGATCCGCACGTCTGAACTGAAAACGACCAAATTGAATCGGTAAAGCTTCGGTTACTTCAATCTTGGCATCTTGAAAGCGCTTGGGCCAAGAGGACTTAAACCACTTCGCACTTCCTAAGGAATCTAAAAGAACACGGCACTGAACACCGCGCTTAGATGCTGCGATTAAAGCCTCTCCCACTCGATCCGCATCACCACCAAGAGCCCAAATGTAGAACTCCAGATGCAATGATGTTTTAGCGCGATTGATCTCATCAATAAACAATTGCAAGATGTCCAAGGAATTTGTAAATAACTCAATATGATTACCAGCAGTCACTGGAGCACCATTTTTTGCCTCGGCTAACAGACTAATCGCATGAGCATCATGCTGTAATAAAGCGCGATCTGGCTCATGCAGTTGACGCATGGCCTGGCTAATCTTGGCATACTCCTTTTCCATACGAATAATCTTGCTAGTCAGGGCCCTACCTACCGGTCGTTCACCGATTGTTAAATAGAGCAATAAACCGATCACTGGAAAAGTAACAATAATGAGTAGCCACGAAATTGCTACCCCAACTGGGCGACGGATCCAAATGATGCGCAAGAAAAATAAAATGGCAACGATTACATGAAGAATGACAAACCATGGGATGGGGTAGCCAAATAAAGTACCGGTGAATAAATGCAGCATCTTAGTGTCCTAACTCCGCATAAAGGGCAAGATGATCCGATAGCTTAGACCATTCAGTGAGGACTTTGGCTTTTTGTATTGATAAACCACGTACGTAGATACGGTCCATTGGCAATACTGGCTTGATGCTCGGAAAGGTTCTGGCGGGGGCGCCATAAAGACTCTCAAAAACATCAAAAAAGCCAGCTGCACGCATTGGCGCACCAATTGAATTACGCCAATCATTAAAGTCACCAGCAATAATAGTGGGACTGTTTTCTGAAAGGCGCTCAATATGATGCAAGATGGTCTCCAATTGTCGTTCACGTCCTCTCTGCAATAGGGCAAGGTGTACACAAAAGCAATGTACGGTCTTCAGACCCTCTAGTTCAATCGTGCTGTGAAGAAGGCCGCGACGCTCAAAGCGATACTCAGAGATATCGTAATTGATGCCTTTATGAAGCGGAAATTTGGACAAAATGGCGTTGCCATGGTGGCCATGCCTGTATTCAGCATTCTTTCCATAATGCCAATCTGGATAAAAGCCATCTGCCAAAAAATGAGTAATCTCATGTTTAGGCCAACTCGCAAATCGATGCTGACGTCGGTGATTTTCTTGTTGCAGTTCCTGTATAAAAATCAGATCGGCGTGTTGTGCGCGTAATTGTTGGCGCAAACGATATACCGTGGAATCGAGTTTTAGGGGGGAGACCCCTTTATGCATATTTAGAGTAACTACGCGCAATGCAGTCATTATTTAATCTGAGCGTTGTTGTCGTTGAATGCGCGCATGGTAGATTTCTGCTTGCACAAGCTCTTCGCATTGCATGCATTTATTACAAATTGAGGCTTCCTCACGCAACTCTTCAATTGAGTTGATTTCGTGATTTGCTAAATACTCACGCAAATCCTCATCCCAAATTTGGTTACATAAGCAAATGACATCTGCCATAGTTATTTCATTCGTGATCTAGCGCGCCTGTTCTTCTAATAATCGAATGGCTTCAGCAACGGTGTTGACTACCCGTAGGTGCGTAAAGTGTTGCTCAATCAGAAAACCCTCGCTGCGAACCTCATTAGCAAATGCTAGCAATCCGTTATAAAACCCGTCGAGATTCACAAGAATAATCGGCTTGGTGTACGCCTTGATGTGATTACCGGTCCAAACCTCAAACAACTCTTCAAAGGTACCAATTCCACCGGGAAGAACAATAAACGCATCAGAGAGCTCAATCATCATCTCCTTGCGCTCCACCATATTCTGTACGACATGCAGTTCTGTAAGGCCCTGTAAAACGGGTTCAGCCTCTGTCAAAAAACCAGGGATGATGCCCACAACCTTACCCTGCGAAGAAAGCGCTCCGCGAGCCACCTCCCCCATCAAGCCCCGACCTCCGCCACCAAAGACCAATTTCCACCCTTGACTCGCAATGTGAGAGCCGAGCGCTTGACTAGCAGAAGCCCAATTGGGGTTCTTCCCAGGTCTTGAACCACAAAAAACACATACCGTAAATTCCATTACTGGATTGTGCCACTGTCGTCTCACGGTCCTTTGATTGTCTTGTTAGAATCACTAATCCTTATTGATGAGTCAAATGATCTAGCTGCCATGTACTCCGCTTTTGTCGATGCTTTTTCCTTATTAGCTCAGCTTGACTCGACCATCATTCGGATTGTCCTAACTTCACTCCAGGTTAGTCTGACCGCCCTCATTTTGGGCACTCTTGTGGGCTTGCCCCTTGGGGCATGGCTGGCCACCGAAGAATTTGCGGGCAAGAAGGTAGCCATCGTGATCCTAAACAGCCTGATGGGCGTACCAACCGTGATTGTGGGGGTTTTGGTCTATTTAATCCTATCACGCAGCGGCCCGTTTGGCGAATGGGGCTGGCTGTTTACGGTCAAGGGCATGATTGTGGCTCAATTTTTTATTACAACACCCTTAATTGCTGCTTTGAGTCGACAGATCCTGGAAGACTCTTGGAAAATACATCGAGAGACCTTCATGGCACTTCGATTGCCGCCCCTTGCACGGCTTAAATGGTTAATCTGGGATTGCCGTTTTTCCCTAACGATTGCCATCCTTGCTGGCTTTGCGAGAGCAATCTCGGAAGTAGGCGCAGTAATGATTGTGGGTGGCAATATTGATCGAGTCACGCGCACAATGACCACAGCAATCGCTTTGGAGACCAGCAAAGGTGATCTGGCCCTCGCTCTTTCACTCGGCATTGTCTTGCTGGGGATCGTCTTAGTGGCAAATATTTTCATATTTATGGTGCGCCAAATGGCAGAACGTCGCTATGGATAAGTTACTCAGTCTTCAAAACATCAAAATTGTTTCTAATGGGCGGACGATCTTAAGTACCAAGTCCATTCAAGTCCCCATGCAGGGAGTGATTGCCATTATTGGCCCCAATGGAGCCGGTAAGACCACTCTGCTGCGCTTAATTCATGGGCTGATTCAAGCGAATGAAGGTTCCTGTGTAAGCCCCTTTACAAAAAACGAAAGTGCTTTAGTGCTGCATTACACCCCAATGCTCAAAGCAAGTGTGCGGGAGCATTTAACACTATTACGAGACACAAATATCACTGTGAGCGATGCGGAAGCCGATCAAGCCCTGGCGAGTGTTGGCTTGAGCCATCTGGCAAATAATCCTGCCCAGAAACTATCAGCGGGTGAGCGTCAAAAATTATGCTTTGCTCGTGCGCGCTTACAAATGCCTAAATTGGTGTTACTGGATGAACCCACTGCTAACCTAGATCCTAATGCGAGTGATGACGTGGAGCAAATGATTATGCAACTCGCAGGAGAAGGAAAAGTTGTTTTGTTCGCCTCTCACAATATGGCCCAGGTTCAACGTCTTGCCAATCAGGTGATCTTTATGCAAAACGGCCAGATCCTAGAAATGGGCCAACCAGAACAGTTCTTTAAAAACCCTCAAACCGAAGAGGCTACCAAGTTCCTTGCCCGAGAATTTATTGCACAATAAGCAAACATCATGACAAGGAGACTGTATGCGCTTGATTAGCACTAGTTTTAAAAATGGTGAGGTAATCCCTGGAGAGTTTGCCTTTTGTATTCCCAACGATCGCGGGCATGTTTGCCTAGGCGCAAATCACAACCCACATTTACTCTGGGACGATGTCCCGGCAGGCACCCAATCTTTTGCAGTGATTTGTCATGATCCAGATGTCCCATCAAAGCCCGATGATGTCAATCAAGAAGGTAAAACCGTGCCAGCCTCACTGCCCCGGATTGATTTCTTTCACTGGGTTCTGGTTGACATCCCTAAAGATGTTCGTGAGATATCGGCGGGGAGTCTGTCGTCGGAGGTAACCCCTAGAGGCAAACCTGGTCCCCAAACTCCCATCGGTGGCGCTCATGGGATTAATGATTACACAGCCTGGTTTTCTGGCGATGCGGAGATGAAGGGTAATTACTTTGGCTACGATGGCCCATGCCCT
>JAIXPN010000144.1 GCA_027486235.1 Burkholderiaceae bacterium | reverse complement strand
CGGGTAAGCTCAGCCAAGACCTTGTCAAGTCCCCCATAACTAAGACTTCCAGCGCAGCAAACTACATCAAATGAATTGTCGCCAAATGGCAGCATTTCAATATCAGCAACCTCTATTTTCAGATTTTGGAAGTGGGGGCCATATTTTTTTTTTATGATCTCTAGGGAGGATGGTGATATATCGCTAGCAGTAACCAAGGCACCGGTCTTTAATAGCACTAAGGTATGCATCCCCGATCCAGCCCCCAACTCCAAAATTCGGCTAGTTTGATTGGCAATATTAGCTACCTGAGCCTCATAAAGGAGATAGGGTGCTTTAAAGTATTCCGGAACTATATCCGAGCCTAAAAGTAGCTCGTCTCCATAATCTGGGTTTGCTAAGCTATTTTGAGCTCTCTGATCATATCTTTCCAACTCAAGAGTCTTATCATCCTTTTTCATATTAGTTCTTAAGAGTCATTGATTCAATATTTTTTACTAGATTTCCATAAACCTCTTCATATGAAAATTGAGTTGCATACAGGCGATGAGCATTATTTGAGGACAACTTGATCCTCGCGGAATCCTCTAACAAAGCATGTATGACATCTTGTAATACTGCACCCTTCTGATCATAAAAAAATCCAACATCTTGGTCGTCAATTAATTTTTTTACTTCGCCACTCAAGGAGCTCAACAGAGGCAAGCCAGCAGAAAAAATATCAATCACCTTATTGGGAATGCTCATAACAAAATCTTTGGTATTTTTATATGGGGCAAGACCAAGATTCGATCGAGCATATAAGGAGCTAATTTTTGCCTGATCAATCCAACCCGGAAATATCACATTATTAAGCCCAACCGCTTTCCTCTTCCATTCTTCCGCGCAAGGTCCATCGCCGCAAATAACAAACTGGACATTCGCACCACGCTTCATAAGCTCTGCAGCTGCTGTCCATACAGGATCCATATCAAATGCGGTAGTATGGCTACCGATAAAGCCGATCCTAAAAACTTGATCCGCAAAAACATTATTCTCATCCCACCATTTCCCAGCACTTATTAGCTCCTCCTTGGAGCTACTCCCAATAGGTGTGGTCAATGGCACTACATAGTCATTTTCAGTACGAGTACGGCCAGCAAAACCAACGGCCCAATCAAGAAACCCCGAGGCCATTGCTGAAATACTGCTAGCATTTTTCATTGCCTGCCGGCCAAAATAAAAGTATGGCCAGAGCATAATGCGGCCAAGAGGCATTAAGAAGGTGGGCAATGGATTTACAAATATTTCCGGCCACTGATCTTTTACATCAATAATGTAAGGCACGCTTTTTTTAGAAAGCAATGTACTCATTACATAAGCAGTCTCAATAGGTGGGTATCCAATAAATGCCACATCCGGTAGTTCTGAGGTTGTACGTAATTTTTTACCTAAATTTCTTGCTAAAACAAAATGATCCCAAAGTCTGCCGAATCCGATATTACGACTATACCCAGGGCTGTCAATTAATCTAATTCGCAATGCGGGGGAAATGATCAAATCACCTCCTTCATTATGTCTGTGAGATTTTTCTTGATGATAAAACGATGAACTCCATAAAACCACATTATGTCCGGCTTGCACAAGTGCATTAGCAAGATTTATTGCTCGCATAGGACGAGCGCCGAGACCATCAGAGTGCAGCGGCTCCCCCGTTTGAAGTATCCATACGTTTAGAGCAGCCATGCTAGTTAATTCCTTTTGAGAAAAATTTATCCAAAACAAAAGATCCTTGATGTGGGCACTCACGAACAAGCAGTAAAACAATAATAAATATCAATAGATGAGAGAAAGTCAAACCGCCTATCAAAATACCCATTCCTCCCTTCCAATCCAACCCCATATATATAGCCAGAGGAAGGGATCCCAGAAGTAAACCAAGATGGAGGACGGAAGCAATTAGCTTAAAATATGCTCTTGACATAATCATCAACAATCGATTTGTTATGAGCGATAAAAAGTATACATAATAAAGCGGTAAAAACATAAACATGACATAACCCGCCCCACCCCACTGATCACCAAAGAATATTATCGAAATTTTTTCTCCATAAACCCAAAAAATGGCCATCAACATCGCAAGAATTGGCAGCGTAAAAAATGCAATAAGCAACGCGTATCGTATTATTTGAATTGAATTATCTTTATACTCTTTTGCTGCATAATGGTGAAACACCTGCCCTAAAGATTGATTGATTATTGTTAATGGGGCCGATGCAAGTCTCTGGACGATTGCTACAAGCCCGCCAATAAATGGGTCATAGAACATTGCAAACAGTGGTGCCAATAGCCAAACTAGCGAAGTCTCCACTGCATTAGCAGGGGTTAGATAAAAAATATAACTAGTATTACGTTTGACGTGACTCCAAACATTCTTTCGATAATTTAGTAAGCCTCTTATAGCAACTCTAAATGATCCGCGCTCTACAGCCAACCAACCAATTAGTCGCCCAATTACATCGCCATAAATCAAGCCACTAAGGCCGCCAAAAGAATATCCAAATCCAACTTGCAATAGGCTGCGCATTGATAAACTAAGAAATGTGCCCCTAGCAGCTGTAGTGCTGTAGTTTGAATGTATTGCTATATTAATTGCAATATTTGTAATTACTGCAATAAAACAACTCGCAAACGCCAAAATGATCTCGGAGGGAGAAAGTAAAAAAACGACCGCACCGAATAAAGAT
>JAIXPN010000134.1 GCA_027486235.1 Burkholderiaceae bacterium | reverse complement strand
TGAGGCCTTTTTACAATTTGTTCCACCCTTGCTGCACTGGTGCTAATTTCTTGACAGCGGAAATTAGCAAGACGCCTAGGCAGTTTTATCCATAAGGAGGGATTAATGCGTCATTATGAAATCGTTTTTATCGTCCATCCGGACCAAAGCGAGCAAGTACCAGCGATGATCGATCGTTATAAGTCGATTCTTGCTACCCATGGCGGTAAGGTACATCGCATCGAAGATTGGGGTCGTCGTCAAATGGCCTACATGATCGACAAGCTTGCCAAAGCCCACTACGTTTGCATGAACATTGAGTGCGACCAAAAAACTCTGGAAGAACTTGAGCATGCATTTAAATTTAACGACGCTGTATTGCGTCACTTGATCGTCAAGATGAAGAAAGCAGAAGTTGAGCCCTCCATCATGATGAAGGAAGTGCAACGCGAAGAAGCTCGTAAGCTTGCCCAGGCAGATGCGCCTGCAGCAGCGTACTAATTTATTCAAGACGGAGGCTTAAATCAGTAAGCAGTGGTCTGATTGTGAAGCGTAGTTCAAACCTTCTCATCCTGACTGCTTCCTTAATCGCTAAAGACGCTATTCGATATACACCTGCTGGTTTGCCAGTGATTCATTGTCAGTTGCAACATGATGGTGAAGCATGTGAAGCAAATCAAATGCGACAGATCAAAATGGTTGTTGAAGCAATTGCGATAGGTGATATTCATAAAAACCTAGAGCGAATGGATTTGGGAGCTAGCGCAGTGTTTGAAGGATTCTTAACTCAGAAAACCTTACGAAATGAGCGCCTTGTCTTTCATATAACAAAGATTGAATTGATTGCTAAATAGGAATTTATTATGGCTTTTGGAAAAATGAACAAAAAGACAGACTTCAAAAAGAAGCCTGCACAAAATCCGCTGTTCAAGCGTAAGCGCTATTGCCGATTTACAGTTGGCGGTGTTGAGCAAATTGATTACAAAGATGTCGAGACCCTCAAGGATTTTATTGGTGAGAACGCCAAAATTACTCCTGCTCGTTTAACCGGTACTAAGGCCTTGTATCAACGCCAGCTCGATACCGCAATTAAGCGCGCTCGCTTCTTGGCTCTATTGCCATTCTCTGATCAACATAAGAAGTAATTAGGAGCCCACTATGCAAGTTATTCTGCTTGAAAAAGTAACCAATTTGGGCAATCTTGGCGACGTTGTGCGCGTAAAAGATGGTTTTGCTCGTAACTTTTTAATTCCCCAGCGCAAGGCTCGTCGTGCCACTGAAGCTGCTATTGCTGATTGTGCTGCGCGTCGTGCTGAGCTTGAGAAATTGGCGGCTGAGAAATTAGCTGCTGCTCAGGCAATTGGTGAGAAATTAAAGGGCCTCGTCCTGGAAATTACTCAAAAGGCTGGTGTTGATGGTCGTTTGTTCGGATCCGTAACCAATCATGATATTTCCGAGGGTTTGGCTGCTAAAGGCTTTCAAATTGAGAAAGCATCTGTACGCATGCCTACAGGTCCTTTGAAGATGGTTGGCGATCATCCAGTTGCCATTGCTGTTCATACTGATGTTGTTATCGATATCAATATTCGTGTGATTGGTGATCAGGCCTAGTTGACTTCGGTACACTAGATGCATGGCTGAATTTCGCAACCGCACTGTTTCAATGACCCCAGGAATGTCTGGACCTGGGGATGCGGTTGTACAGGCACTAAAAGTGCCCCCTCATTCCGTCGAGGCTGAGCAATCAGTTCTCGGCGGTTTGCTTTTAGACAATACCGCTTGGGATCGACTGGGCGGCATCCTCTCTGAAAATGATTTCTACCGCGCTGAGCACGCCCTAATTTACCGGGTGATTCAGCGCTTGATCAGTGATAACCGTCCTGCGGACGTGATTACTGTTTATGAATCAATCAAAACAGAGCCTGAGGCTGAGCTCATTGGGATTGATTACCTCAACTCATTAGCGCAGAGTACCCCCAGTGCCGCAAATATCAAAGGCTATGCAGAGATCATTCGTGATCGCAGTATCTTGCGACGCTTAATTCAGGTATCTGATGGGATTGTGAACTCTGCTTTTCTACCAGAAGGTCGTTCCGTGCAAACTTTGTTGGATGAAGCAGAGTCGCGCATCTTACAAATTGGTGAAGAGGGTAATCGTAAAGCAGATTATTTGGAGATCGAACCTCTTCTCAAGCAAGTGGTCGCCCGAATTGACGAGCTCTATAACCGCGACGGTGGTAGCGACATCACTGGTATTGCTACTGGATTTATTGATTTAGATAAACAAACCAGTGGTTTACAAAAAGGTGATTTAGTAATCGTGGCAGGAAGACCTTCAATGGGAAAGACCGCCATGGCACTCAATATTGCTGAGAACGTTGCCCTCAATGAAGGCTTACCAGTAGTGGTGTTCTCGATGGAGATGTCGGGGGCACAGTTGGCTACTCGTCTTTTAGGTTCTGTAGGGCGCGTAGATCAAAGTCGAATGCGTACAGGAAAACTAACTGACGAAGAGTGGCCAAGGGTGACCGATGCAATCGCTCGCCTTAGCAATACCCAAATTCTGATTGATGAAACCGGCTCACTAACCTGCCTAGAGCTGCGCGCACGCGCACGTCGGATTGCGCGCAATTATGGCGGCACACTGGGAATGGTAGTGGTCGATTATCTGCAGTTAATGAGCGGTAGTACTGGGGGTAGTGGCGAAAATAGAGCGACCGAGATCTCTGAAATCTCTCGCTCCCTAAAGTCTCTTGCTAAAGAACTACAGTGTCCCGTTGTAGCGCTCTCCCAGTTGAATCGTGGTCTAGAACAAAGACCGAATAAGCGTCCGGTAATGTCGGATTTGCGTGAGTCGGGTGCAATTGAGCAAGATGCTGATTTAATTCTGTTTATCTATCGTGATGAGGTCTACCATCCCGACACCACAACCGACAAAGGTGTTGCTGAAGTGATTATCGGTAAACAACGTAATGGTCCCATTGGCACTGTTCGTCTAAGTTGGCAGGGTCAATTTACGAAGTTTGATAATCTTGCCGCAAATCCAGGCGCATCCTATGGCGGTGGCTTTACACCCTTCTAGTTTGTTTAGTTTCGGCTAGTAGCTGTAGTGGCAATACGTCTTGCTTCCGTATACCGTGAGGCCCAATATGGCGAATCAATTCGGTCCAAACGTACCGTTCCTCCTGCGCTGGGCGCATGAACAAAACGACCTTTACCAACATAAATACCAGCGTGTGAGTAACGCTCTCCAGTGGTGTTAAAAAACACCAAATCTCCTGGGGCCGGAGATTGTTGGCCAATTCCTCGTCCTGCATTACTCATTTGTTGAATCGTGCGCGGTAATTGAATTCCTGAGCTCTTATTAAAGACATATGCAATCAAACCGCTGCAATCAAAACCTCCCGCAGGAGTGTTACCACCATAACGGTAGGGAACGCCCACTAATCCAATAGCGGCAATTGAGATGTCCTCATTGCCAACAGTAGTGTCTTCCTTGAAATGGGCGATGCGTGCGTTCGATGCAGCACCTGTAGAGCGATTACTAAAGGTGCTGCAGGCATTCAGTGTGATGACACAGAATGCCAGTAGGCCAATCAGCGCAAATGATTTTTTATAAAGCTTCAGCTGCATGGTCGGCAAGTCGCGAACGTTCGCCACGAGCCAAGGTGATATGACCGCTGTGGCGCCAGCCCTTAAAACGATCGACGACATAAGTAAGGCCTGATGAGCCCTCGGTGAGGTAGGGGGTGTCAATCTGCGCAATATTGCCCAGACAAACAATCTTGGTACCGGGGCCGGCTCGTGTTACTAAGGTCTTCATTTGTTTAGGAGTTAAGTTTTGGGCTTCATCAATAATCAGAAATTTACTCACAAACGTACGGCCACGCATGAAGTTCATACTTTTAACCTTAATGCGCGAGCGGATAAGTTCCTGCGTAGCTGCGCGGCCCCATTCTCCTGCACTATCCTCGCTGCGATGTAAAACTTCAAGGTTATCGTCAAAAGCGCCCATCCAGGGTTGCATTTTTTCTTCTTCGGTGCCCGGTAAGAAGCCAATATCTTCCCCGACAGGAACGGTGGCGCGGGTAATGATGATCTCGTTATAGCGTTTGCTATCAAGAACTTGCTCTAGCCCAGCGGCAAGGGCTAATAAAGTTTTACCAGTACCTGCCTGGCCTAGAAGCGTTACAAAGTCAATATCGGGGTTCATGAGCAAGTTCATGGCGAAGTTTTGCTCACGATTGCGCGCCGTAATGCTCCACACATTATTTTTCTGATGAGAAAAATCTTTTAGGGTTTGTAGTAAAGCAGTCTTACCGTTGATCTCGCGAACCAAGGCATAAAACGGCGTAGAACCATCCGGATTTTCTTGATAGACAAATTGATTGACCAGCATGCTTGGAACCAAGGGGCCGGTAACGCGATAAAACATCGTACCGCTTTTACCATCCGCCCAACTTTCCATGGCTTTGCCATGTTTTGGCCAAAAATCAGCGGGCAGAGTCATTACCCCTGAGTACATGAGATCGCGATCCTCTAAGACCTGATCGTTAAAGTAATCTTCAGCAGGTAAGCCTAGGGCGCGCGCCTTAATGCGCATATTGATATCTTTGGAGACTAGCACTACCTCTTGATTAGGCTTTGCCTTTTGTAGGTCGCTCACCACTCCGAGGATGAGATTGTCACCCTTGCCTTCTGGAAGTCCTTCCGGAAGGGGCGAGTTGGAGAAATGGGTTTGGAAGAATAGGCGTCCAGTGGCATCTTGATTGCCTAATTTGTTGAGTGGAATACCTTCATCAAGCTGCCCACTTGTGCCCGCAATCAGTTGATCGAGTGAGCGACTAACCATGCGAGCATTTCGTGCGACTTCACTCATACCCTTTTTATGGTTATCCAATTCCTCCAGGGTTGTCATTGGCAAATACAAATCATGCTCCTCGAAACGGAACAGGGAGGACGGATCATGCATTAATACATTGGTATCAAGTACAAACAAGCTGGGAGGGCCAGTGCGGATGGTACGCTTCGGCCGCTCATTTTTACTCTCCAGTTTCTTTTCTAAGTATTGCGCTGGAGCATCCGTTTTGATCCGCTCAAGCGCTGCTTCAGCGGCAGATAGATCGTGTTCTGCGCCTTCATCCACCTCCTCAACCCAGGTAGGAGAGCTAACCATCTTCTTTGGTTTTTTGGGAGGGTTTTTGAGCTCAGGTTGTTTCTGACGGCTCAAGTTGACCTGGTCAGCAATTTGGGTTGGCAAGGGAGGTAATGGCATGCAGGCTTTCTCCTAAATGAAAAAACCGCCTAGCAGGTGCTGTCGGCGGTTTTGAGGGGTGCAGGGACTGGAGCAATATGCACTTATCTTAAGGGGGCTGGAGCTTAGTCCCGGTCTGAACAGACCAAGGAGCTGGCTAATCCATTCCCATCGCTTACGGTGCATATAGCCATACTGTAACCCAATTTTGGCTCTTTGCAAGTACAGTAGAAATCCCTAGGACAGCTTCTTGGCGGCGCTTAAGACCTCGGCGACATGACCCGCTACTTTAATACCCCGCCACTCTTGCTGGAGGATGCCTTTGGCATCAAAGAGGAAGGTGCTGCGATCAACGCCTCGAACTTGCTTGCCATACATATTCTTCATTTTGATGACACCAAAAATAGTGCACAGTTTTTCTTCAGTATCAGCTACCAACTCAAAGGGTAGGCCTAATTTTTGACGAAAGTTTTCATGCGAACGTAGGTTATCGCGCGATACCCCAACAACTAAGGCATTCGCTTGATTAAAGGCTTCAATATGGTCCCTAAACTCCCCAGCTTCTACGGTGCATCCAGGTGTCGAGTCTTTAGGGTAAAAGTACAAGACTAATTTTTTACCTTGGTAGGCTTTGGGTGAGAATGTCAGTTGCGATGTAGCTGGTATTTCGCAGTAGGGTATCGATTGCCCAATATTGATCGTCATATTTACTTCCCCTTATCCATATAAATTAAATATTTACAGCCGTACTCGCTTGTATCATCAGTTCACCACTGCGATTGGCAACCACACCGTAAGCAAAATGCTCAGTGGCTATTTTATCCAGTTGCCCCGTGGCGACCCACGAGCGATGCAATTCTCCCATTGTTACCAGTTCATGCCCTTGATTGAGCCATCCCACTAGAAGTTCTCGAAAGGCGGGTAATAATTTTTGTCCTTCAAGTTCTGCATGCAGGGTAAACACTTGATCATTAGGATTGCTCTGTGTCATTGCCAGAATTTGTTGTGCAGCTCCAAATGCATCAATACCATCAATGCCAATTAGCTCATCAAAAGTAGGTAGTGTGGTCGGATATTGAACATGTTTACTTTTCTGATTTCCAAAAGCGATTCGGTAGGGGGCCAAGTTTGGAGTTGAGCGACCATCTGAGGCATATTGCATACCCCATGCATCAATCTTTTCAAGAGCAGAAAGATTCATTTGCCATCCTGCGGCACCATGAGTGACTGGAGGGTGACCCATGATCTCGACAAAACGGTCATAGGCTTTTTGCATTTGATCGCAAGTCCAAGAGGCATCGCGTTGATAAACATTATCTTGCCAATACACATGGTCCCACGTATGAATACCAGTCTCATGACCGGCACGATCCACCGCGCGCATTTCATTGGCAGCTTGTTTGCCAATATCTGGTGCGGGTAATAAAACGCCATATAAGAGAGTTTTGACGCCGTAGTGTTCAACAACGGAGGTACGTGAGACCTTCTTTAGGAACCCAGGTCTAAATACACGTTTTAAAGCCCAACCCGTATGGTCTGGGCCTAAGCTAAATAAAAAACTAGCCCGAATACCAAGATCTGCAAAAAGTTTAGCTAGGTTAGGAGTGCCAACTTGAGTTCCCAAAAGGGTATCAACATCAACTTTTAAGGCGATCTTGGCCATCAGGAACTAGATTTAGTCGACCAAATGACGGGCTTTATCCACGTCATTGCGATAGGCTTCAAAAATCTTAGCGAGAGCATCTTCCATTGCGGTACTCGGCTTCCAGCCTAATTCTTGCATCGTGTTCGCAATGGCAGGAACGCGATTTTGAACATCTTGATAACCAACACCGTAATAGGCCTTAGAAGTGGTCTCTACAAGTTTTACCTTATCGGCGGTCACTGCATATTCCGGAATTTTCTTGGCAATTGCTAACATCATATTGGCTAATTCTTTGACCGAGTGATTGTTTTTAGGATTGCCGATGTTGTAAATTTTTCCATTCGCAACATCGTTTTCGTTGGTGATGATACGCATTAAGGCATCTATACCATCATCGATATAGGTAAAGGCACGCTTTTGTGAGCCACCATCAACGAGATTGATCGGTTCGCCGCGAACAATATGACCCAAGAACTGAGTGACCACTCGAGAGGAACCTTCTTTTGGTGTGTAGATACTATCAAGACCTGGTCCAATCCAGTTAAATGGCCTAAATAAAGTAAATCGTAGCCCCTCCATGCCATAACCCCAAATAACGCGATCCATTAATTGTTTTGCGCAGGCATAGATCCAGCGTGGCTTATTGATAGGGCCATAGACTAAATTGGATTGTGCAGGATCAAATTCAGAGTCCTCGCACATGCCATAGACCTCAGAAGTCGATGGGAAGACTAAATGTTTGCCATATTTGACCGCAGAACGGACGATAGGGAGGTTGGCTTCAAAATCGAGTTCAAAAACGCGCAAGGGCTGCTGCACATAGGTAGCAGGAGTAGCAATTGCCACTAAGGGCAGAATGACATCGCACTTACGAATATGGTATTCAACCCACTCACGGTTGATTGTGATGTCGCCCTCAAAAAAATGCATGCGTGGATTGCTCAGCAAATCACCGATTCGATCATTTTGCATATCCATGCCATAGACCTCCCATGGGGTGGTCTCTAAAATACGCTTGGATAAATGATGGCCAATAAAACCATTCACACC
>JAIXPN010000107.1 GCA_027486235.1 Burkholderiaceae bacterium | reverse complement strand
GGACTTAAGCTCTATCAAAACTTTGTCGCTTGGCGACCCTGATCCCATTCGTTATTTTTAATACGCCATTTATTTATGTTGCTAATCCCCGCAATCGATATTAAGGACGGACATTGTGTTCGTCTTGAGCAAGGCGATATGAACCGCAGCACGGTTTTTTCTGAAGACCCTGCGGCAATGGCAAAGCACTGGTTAAGTAAGGGCGCGAGACGTTTACATTTGGTGGATCTCAACGGCGCATTTGCGGGCAAGCCTAAAAATGAGTCGGCGATCAAATCGATTTTGAAGGCGGTGGGTGATGATATCCCTGTGCAATTAGGTGGCGGGGTGCGCGATCTTGAGACCATTGAGCGACTCTTGGATGATGGCATTAGTACCATCATTATTGGTACGGCGGCGGTGAAGAATCCTGGATTTTTACAAGATGCTTGCACGGCATTTGCTGGGCACATCATGGTGGGCCTTGATGCCAAGGACGGCAAAGTAGCAACCGATGGCTGGAGCAAGTTAACGGGTCATGAAGTGATTGATCTGGCGAAGAAGTTTGAGGACTATGGTGCAGAAGCAATCATCTATACCGACATTGGTCGTGATGGCATGCTCAAGGGGATTAATTTAGAGGCGACCGTTAAATTAGCGCAAGCAGTTCGCATTCCAGTGATTGCCAGCGGCGGTCTTTCGAATAAGAAAGATATCGAAGCACTGTGCAAAGTTGAAGACGAAGGGATTATGGGCGTGATTGCGGGACGATCGATTTATAATGGTGATCTGGATCTCGCAGAGGCGCAACAATACGCTGATCAACTCAGCAAGAGCCAATAAAGATGCTCAGTAAGCGGATTATTCCTTGCCTGGATGTCACCGCAGGGCGAGTAGTGAAGGGCATTAATTTTGTAGGTTTGCAAGACGCGGGTGATCCTGTTGAGATTGCAAAACGCTACGATGATCAAGGTGCCGATGAACTAACCTTTTTGGATATCACCGCCACTTCTGATGGGCGTGATTTGATTCTGCACATCATTGAGGACGTTGCGTCCAAGGTATTTATTCCCCTAACGGTGGGTGGCGGAGTGCGTGAGCTCGGTGATGTGCGCCGCCTTTTGAATGCGGGCGCGGATAAAGTTAGCATGAACTCATCAGCTGTTGCTAATCCGGATTTAGTTTCTGAAGCATCTGCATATTACGGTTCGCAATGCATTGTGGTGGCTATTGATGCCAAGCAAAGCGCTCCTAATCGTTGGGAAGTGTTTACCCATGGCGGTCGCAAGAACACAGGGATCGATGCGATTGAATGGGCCAAAGAAGTTGCTAAACGTGGAGCCGGAGAAATACTTCTTACCAGTATGGATCGCGATGGCACAAAAGATGGTTTTGATCTGAAGCTCACTTCAGCCGTGAGTCATGCAGTATCCGTTCCGGTGATTACTTCTGGTGGGGTTGGCGGCTTACAGGATTTAGTGGATGGTATTCAGATTGGCAAAGCGGATGCCGTCTTGGCAGCTAGCATCTTTCATTATGGGCAGCATACGGTACAAGAAGCTAAACAATACATGGCTAGTAAGGGAATTGCGATTAGACTTGACTAATCGAACTGAAATCATATGACGATGTCCAAATTAACCAAGACCCCCGCTTTACAAGCAGGCCCCTGGCTTGAGCGTATTGTTTGGAACGAACACGGTTTGGTACCGGTCATTGCGCAAGAAGCCTCGAGCGGTGATGTCTTGATGATGGCATGGATGAATCAAGAGGCCTTGCTGCAAACCTTACAAATTGGTGAGGCGGTATATTGGTCGCGCTCACGAAAGAAGTTGTGGCACAAGGGTGAAGAGTCTGGACACTTTCAAACTGTGCGCGAGATCCGCTTAGATTGCGACGGCGATACGATTTTGCTCATTGTTGATCAGAAGGGCGGCATTGCCTGCCATACTGGTAGACATAGTTGCTTTTTTAATGAATGGGATTCGGTGGCCAGTGATTGGGTCGATACAATAAAACCATGACAGACAGCAAAGTTCATTTAGATTCTGTGTTGGCCTATCTTGCCGATGTGGTCGATCAGCGCCGCGCTGATTTAGCGGCCGGCAAGATTGATGCCAGCAGTTCGTATATTGCCCAGTTGTTTACCAAGGGAGATGATGCGATCTTGAAAAAGATTGGGGAAGAGGCTACTGAGACGGTCATGGCCGCCAAAGATTCGCGTCAACATCAATTGGATTCAAAACACCAAGCGCTCTTAGTGGGGGAAATGGCCGATTTATGGTTCCACTGTTTAGTGGCTCTCTCCAAATTCAATCTACGGCCTGAGGATGTCTTGGCAGAACTCAAGCGTCGGGAGGGGGTTTCAGGCTTGGCAGAGAAGGCCGCGCGTAAGCCTTCCTGAGACCCTAGGCAACCCCCAGGCACCTAGTTTTTGGCAGTTTTCGGGTAATATCCAAGTCCATGAAGCATTCTAGCTATGACCCTAACTGCATCTTTTGCAAGATTATTGCCGGGGAAATCCCTTGCCAAAAGGTTTATGAGGATGAAGAGATCCTGGCTTTCAATGACATAAATCCGGCAGCCCCAGTCCATTTTCTGATCATTCCCAAAAAGCATATCCCTATGCTGGAATCTGCTAGTGCCCACGATGCACCATTGCTAGGTAGAATGATGGAATTAGCCCCGCGTTTGGCTCAACAACAAGGATGTCGCCCCGGTAAAGAGGGTGGATTTCGTGTAATGGTGAACAATGGCGCGGATGGGGGT
>JAIXPN010000011.1 GCA_027486235.1 Burkholderiaceae bacterium | reverse complement strand
TAAAGAGATTTCCCTAATCTAAAAAACAAAAAGCCCCGGAAAACCGGAGCTTAATGTCGACCGAGAATCCCCAGTCCTTGCTCGTATTATACATGTTTACCGGCTAATTTCAATCCACCTTAAAACCCTCAAATTAAGCTGTCAAATTAGGGTGGTGGCTTGTTTTAGGGGTATTTTGGATCCTATATCGCAGAGCCACCTCCCGAAATCTTATTAATAACAAGAGGTTTCTTTGGGAGATGTTATATCTGGCTGGTTGGGTGTAATGAATTTTTGATTGAGTTTGGCGTTTCTGACCTCTGCTTCCTAATGAATTACCAAATTAAGGACCCGGTTTGGTATGAATCGCTATGTTTGTTATTTGAAGTATTTCATCATCGGATTTTTGATGGGTAAGAACAACATTTACATTGTTTTAGTTCAAGAAGCTTAGTGGGTAACGACTTGATCTTAAATATTCTTTAATAAATTTCTTTTGAAAAGAATCTTCTGATAATTTAAATTGTCGTGATTAACGGAACGAAGTTCTCTAAGCGACCAAGCAGTGATAAAAATAGCTTTTCTGTCAATTGGTGATAAATCACGTAGAAGCTTGGTTAAATTTTCGTAGAATTGACCATCTTCGTGAGCTTGCCCATTTTGATTCGATGGGTTCTCATTTCTGGGCTCACCTAAAAAATCACTTGGGTTAATTTCTAGCCATTGAATTAAAACTTTTAAGCGGCTCATTTCTGGGATGGCAAGACCATTGAGCCATTTCCTCGCAGATTCTCTGGTAATAGTGGTGGTGCCATATGCTCTCAGATTGAACTGATTAGCCAAAAATGTGGCGGAAGGGACTTTGCCATACTTCTTTAGAAGTGCTTCAGATAGGCAAATTGAAAACAACTTAATTGATTCTATTTTCTGATCCATCGCTAGCATTTTTTATGAAGATTAATACTAATGAATATAGCTAAAACTTAAACGTGCGAATGTAAATTTAAAGTTGCATTATTAAAAAAAAAGCAATTTAGAGTTGCATCTTGACGGGGGGGGGGATTTCATAATTCACGTTGATTTAAAACTCAAGTGAAAAGTAGTGCAATCGTCCGCTGTAAATCTTCCTAAAGTTGGTACTCAACTAAGAGAAATCAACACAAAAATCCATATTCAGCCAGTTAAATCTGTTCAGTGGGTTGCCCCTTCGTCTTTAAAAACCACACAGAAAAAAGTGGCAATATTATTAGCCACTTTTCAGGGGCAGAGGTACCTTGAAGAACAGCTGAACTCTTATTTAGAGCAATCCCATCAGAATTGGGAGTTGTGGGTTAGTGATGATGGCTCTAATGATCAAACTGTCACTGTCTTGAATGACTTCAAGAGCAAGCTATCCAATAAGCAAATGTCTATTCACCATGGGCCTCAAGAGGGATTTGCTGCTAATTTTCTATCGTTGACTTGTCATGCTGATATCCAAGCTGATTACTATGCATACTCAGATCAAGATGATGTTTGGGAAAAAGAGAAGCTTGCTAAAGCGATAGGTTGGTTAGACAGTATTCCTGAGGATATCCCTGCTCTGTATACCAGCAGAACACTGTTGGTCGATGCTAACAACCAACCAATTGGTCGATCAGCATTATTTCGGAAGTCAGCTAGCTTTTCGAATGCCCTAGTCCAAACGATTGGAGGTGCGAACACGATGGTTTTTAATAATGCAGCTAGGAAATTAATAGCCAAAGTATCCCTCACGGTGGATATCGTCTCCCATGATTGGTGGGCTTATCTAATAGTAGAGGGTGTTGGTGGAAAAGTTTTTTACGACTCTTCGCCACAAGTTCGTTATCGACAACATAAAAATAATCTAGTTGGTACAAATGTAACCCTAAGAGGAAAGTTAAGGCGTTTACGAATGTTATGGAATGGCGATTTCATTCATCGAAATGAACTGAACATACGCGCTCTCGAAAGTGTTGAAAAAGTATTGACCCCCGAGAATCGGCAATTACTTCATATGTTCAAAGAGGCCCGTCAAAGTTCATTCATTAAGCGCTTAATACTTTTAAAAAAAATTGGCATTTATCGCCAAACATTCTTGGGTAACTTAGGGCTAATTGTTGCCACTCTATTTCGGAAAATTTGAGTAATGACGATATTAGTAACAGGTGGCGCTGGTTATATCGGTTCGCATACGTGCGTAGAACTTCTTTCAGCTGGTTTTGAAGTCATAATCTTGGATAACTTCGTTAATAGCCATCCTGAAGTGATATCTAGGATTGAGAAAATTACAGGTAAAGGACTTGCTGTAATTAATGGGGATGTACGTGATCAAGCGCTTGTCGAGGAATGCTTAAAAAAATACAGTTGCACAGCAGTTATGCATTTTGCAGGATTAAAAGCTGTGGGTGATTCTGTAAAAAATCCACTTGCCTACTACGATAATAATTTTGTGGGTACTCATCGTCTTCTTCTGGCAATGCAGAATTGTGGAGTAGAAAAGATTGTTTTTAGTTCCTCTGCAACTGTTTACGGTGAGCCACAATATCTTCCGATAACAGAAGATCATCCACTAACCGCCACTAACCCTTATGGACGCAGCAAGCTTTTTATTGAAGAAATGTTGCGTGATTTTCATCATGCAAATCCCAGCTGGAAAATAGCCTTACTTCGTTACTTTAATCCTGCCGGTGCTCATGAAAGTGGTTTGATAGGTGAAGATCCAATGGGGTTACCGAACAATCTAATGCCCTACATTGCGCAAGTTGCCACTGGGCGAAGAGAGTATTTAAGTATTTGGGGTAATGATTATGCAACTCATGACGGAACAGGTGTGAGAGATTACATCCATGTTGTAGATTTGGCGTTGGGACATCTCAAGGCGCTGCAACAACTTAACTCTTCCAAATCTCTCTGTCTTAATCTTGGCGCAGGAATCGGCTACAGTGTTTTGGACATAGTCCATACATTTGAAAAAACGAGTGGCAAGAAGATCCCATATCAAATTGATAAACGTCGATTTGGGGACATTGCAGTTTGTTATGCAGACCCTACTCTTGCCAGAGAGTCATTAGATTGGGTAGCTAGAAGAGATCTTGTGGCGATTTGTAAAGATCACTGGCGCTGGCAAAAACAAAATCCGGAGGGCTACGCATGATTTCACAAGCTCTCAGTTGCATAGGAGGCGCACGCTGATGCGGAGCTTCTCGATTTCACCCATTGAGATGTGCAGTAGCCTCTGGCGCAACCGTGAACTCATCACGGCATCCGCCAAGCGCGAAGTGCTAGGGCGCTATCGCGGTTCCATCATGGGTTTGCTCTGGTCGTTTTTGAACCCGCTCTTCCTGCTCGCTGTTTACACGTTTGTTTTTAGCCTAGTATTCAAGGCGCGCTGGAATGTGGAAAGCGATTCAAAGGTTGAATTTGCTCTCGTGCTTTTTGCCGGCCTGATCGTTTTCAATCTGTTTGGAGAAGTCATTAATCGCGCACCAATGCTTGTAATAAGTAACCCTAACTATGTCAAGAAAGTTGTCTTCCCGCTGGAAATTTTGCCAGTTGTTACTTTACTTTCTGCCTTGTTTCAGGGACTTATCAGCCTTGGCGTCTGGCTGCTGGGGTACTTGCTGTTCTTCGGTTTACCGCATTTCACGATACTCTATCTGCCGTTAGTCATCCTGCCATTCCTGCTGTTTGTTATGGGTCTGAGTTGGACTCTGGCGTCACTTGGCGTATTCCTGCGCGATGTCTCGCAATTCATTGGGACTGTGGTAATGGTGTTGATGTTCATGACGCCAGTTTTCTACCCTGTTACGGCCTTGCCAGAAGAGTTTAGACAATGGCTATATCTCAATCCGATCACGCCGGTCATTGAGCAGGCGCGGGATGTTCTCTATTGGGGCAAGCACCCCGATTTTTCTCTGTTAGGAATCTACACACTGGCTTCAGCCACGGTTGCCTGGCTAGGATTTGCATGGTTCCAGAAGACTAGGAAGGGTTTTGCCGATGTCCTCTGAAATCGCCATCAAGGTCGAAAACCTGAGCAAGTGCTACCAAATTTACGACCAGCCTCGGGATCGGCTAAAGCAATTTGTCTTGCCGCGCCTTCAGCGAATCGTCGGGCGGCAGCCCGAGCAGTATTACCGCGAATTCTGGGCGCTTAAGGATGTCTCGTTTGACGTCAAAAAGGGCGAAACAGTCGGCATCATAGGGCGTAATGGAAGCGGCAAGAGCACGCTACTGCAGATCATCACCGGTACACTTTCTCCGACCTCGGGCTCAGTGACAACCTCCGGCCGTATCGCTGCACTCCTAGAGCTTGGTTCGGGCTTCAATCCTGAGTTCACGGGACGGGAGAATATTTATCTCAATGGGTCAGTCCTTGGTTTTTCATCCGCGCAAATAGACGAAAAATTCGATGTAATTGCGTCGTTTGCAGACATAGGCCAACATCTGGATCAACCGGTAAAAACCTATTCCAGCGGGATGTTGGTGCGTCTCGCCTTCGCGGTGCAGGTACAGGTAGAGCCTGAAATCCTGATCGTGGATGAAGCGCTTGCTGTGGGGGACGCGCTGTTCCAAAAACGCTGCTTTCAGCGTATTGAAAAGCTGGTGTCGGACGGAACGACTTTGCTTTTCGTATCTCATGACCAAGAAAGCGTACGTACGCTTACGAATCGCGCCTTATTGTTGAACAAGGGTCGGCCCATCAATTGGGGGCTTTCTTCCGAGGTGGTGCTGGAATACCGAAAACTTCTTCATAGCGAGGAAGCAGCGTACTTTAGTAGGCTCACCAAGAGTATGGTTGACCAAAACAATCTTGCCCTTAGTGCAAAGGCGCTACCAGCCACACACTCCCCGGTGTTAGCTAATGCCGCTGATTCGATTGCGAAACCTTGCGAGCGTTCAAGACAATTATCGTTTGGCGATGGTGAAGTCGAGATCATCAAAGTCGAAGCGCTGAATTCGGATGATCAACCTTGTTCAATTTTCTACCCTGGTGATCTCCTACGTATCAAGGTCACGTGCCATATTTTGGCGAGTATCGGCAAGCTGAACGTGAGTGTTCGCCTGAGAAATAAAGAAGGAGTCAAGATTTATTCTTGGGGAACCCTCAACCAAGATATGACTATTCGTGCAAAAAATGAGGACGCGCCGATTTTCTGGGCACGACACTTTCAGCCCGACGACAGTGTTACGGTCACGCTGGAATGCCAATGTAGCCTAGGCGCCAATCTTTATGAAGTGCAAGCTGCTGTGTCTCGTGAAGAGACACCCGACTATATGGCGCAGCGCATGCTGCACTGGATGGACGAGGCAGCCTTCTTTCAAGTTCTGTTGAAGCGTAACGAATATTTCTTTGGCGGAGCGATGGACCTGAGAATGCGCGCAATTTGGTAAGGGTAACAATCAAAATGGAAAACAGTGATTACCAAGCTGAGTATGATCGATATTGGCAACGAGAGGACCGCATCGGCGAGTCCAGTGGCAATATGGATCGAGTCGCCGAACAGATTCTGCAGACCTGCGGCCTCGGCCACATCTTGGACATCGGTTCTGGTGAAGGCCACCTAGTGGCATCGCTGTTGCGCCGGGGCATTGAGGCCTACGGCGTAGACGTTTCGGAGGTGGTAACAGCCCGCTGCAATAAGCGCTGGCCCGGACGATTCTCGCAAGGCTCGGTGCTGGAGTTGCCTTTTTCTGACGCATCGTATACGACAGTTGTGTCGACCGATTGCATGGAGCACCTTGCGCCCGCGGACGTGCCAAGGGCGCTTCGGGAAATGCACCGCGTGACCGAGCGTTATGTGTTTCTCCAATTGGCGACAACTCCGGATCGAGACCGCCATTGGCATTTGACGGTCGAAGGACGTGCTTGGTGGGAATCGAAATGCTTTGCAGCCGGTTTTCGAAAACACCCACTCTACTATCGCGTCAACGCCTACGAGTCCCTGAATACCGATGATTGGCAAATCTGTGTACTGCTGGAAAAAGTACCAGCGGCGGCCCTCTCGACGTTCGACCTCGATGCGTTGGCGGAAGAGCGAATGCTCCACAGTGACATGCTTCGCGAAACAGGCAGACGCAGTGATGCCCATTGCATCCGCTACTACAAGGCGGCGCAACTCATACGTCCCGGTGACCGGGTATTGGATGTCGCATGCGGTCTGGGTTACGGCAGCCACATTCTCTTTTCTGCATCTCAGGCTGCATCGGTGCTTGGCGTAGATTCAAGCGAATTTGCGATCGACTATGCCAATGCCCATTATGGGATAGGGCCTTCCCTAGAATTCAGATGCGGCGATGCTCAGTACCTGGATTCAATACCCGACAATTCCATCGATTTCATCGCGGCCTTTGAAACCATTGAGCACGTGGCGGATCCTCTGGCCTACCTTCGGGAGCTCAAGCGGGTGCTCAAACCTTCCGGCCGGGTCATGGTGTGTGCTCCCAACCAATGGGTTGATGAAACGGGCAAAGATCCCAATCCCCACCATCTGCATGTCTACACATGGGATCGGCTGGTGTCCGAAATGGCTAGCTGTTTCCTCCTTGAGCAAGGCGCCTTCCAGACAGCTGGCGGCGCACTAAAGTGTCCAAATGACGAGCGTTCCTGGCTGGATTTTCCGCTCGAATATCCACCCGCCGTGCAATCCGAGTGGATCATCGTAGTCGGCATGGCTGATCCCCTAGCTGGCGCGCAAGTGCCGTATGTGGAGTCGCTTTGGGGTGTTCCTGATGACCCACGTTTCCACGTAGCTGCCTTCGGGCGTGACTACGACAACGCCTGGCTGGTGAAAAGCATGGTGGCTATCGGGCTTCGCATGCGCAGCAAGCAGGTGCTTGTGACTACCCAGGAACGGGTCATGTCCACGGCGGATCAAGAAAGCGTGGACTATGGCGCTGCATTGTGTGGTCGTATCTATTCCTACCTAGAGAATCTGCACACGCCGATCACCGTGGTCAAAGGCATTGAGGCGGAAGTCATGCGATACGCCGCCATCCCAAGTCCTTTACCACACCAGCTGCGCTGGCAGGTCTCTCTGCTCTTTGCCGCCGGTGAACTTGCAAGACGGCAGGGACGGTTTGACGATGCCGACCGGTTCTTCTCCGAATGCGCTACTCGGGATGTGCTTGCCTACAGTCCTTTGCTGGGCAACAAGACGCTTGATGCGCTCTACTGGCTTGCGGTTTTCGCAGTCGGGAAGGGTGATGTGCCGGCGGCGAGATCTTGTCTCGTACGCTCGGTATCCGAAGCGCGGCGCCTGCTGGCCGCGGACTGGATCAACATCATAGGCTCGGAAACCCAGCCACTGGCGTTCGGCCTCGCTGAAGTGTCGCAGCTTCTGGACAAGGCTGCCCGCGCCGCGTACATGCTCTCCGCATGCGATAGCTTCGTGCGCAGGCCCTTTGCACTAGCACAGGAGGCCAAAGGATTCTTCGAGCGGCATATCAGCCACTATGAAGATGTGATTGCTGCGTTAAGCAACCGCCTGGAAACAAGCGAGGGTAGGGTTACCAGCCTGAACCAGATGATATTAGACCGGAATGTCCAGATCGCAGAGATCAACCGATTGGTTGCCGATCGAGACGGCCAAATCGTGGACCTTAACCAGATTGTGGCGCAGCGGGACGGACAGATCGCAG
>JAIXPN010000037.1 GCA_027486235.1 Burkholderiaceae bacterium | reverse complement strand
TTTATACCACGATCTTTTTGGGAGAGTAAACCCATAGGTTCTGGTCATGCTCTTGCTGAAATGGCAGGTTATGATTTTGCGAATATAGCTATGCCATTCATCGCAGAAGGTTATATTAATTTTGGTATCTTTGGTGTTGCTATCTTCATGTTTATCTTCGGGTTAATTGTAAGCAATTTCGATCGCGTAGTCTGGAATATGAAGAAAAAGGGAGTTTATAATTTATTTATTTGTTATTATTATTTGATGTTTGGCATGATTTTCTTTATGATGCGTGGTGATTTAATGTCGTCTTTTGCATATACGAGTGGTCTGACTATTGCTTTTTGGTTTTTAGTGGTTTTTTTGAAGTTTTCTGAAATTAGATTAAGATAAGGGCGTCTTTTGTAGGTAGCTGTTTGAATGCATCGAAATTGACTGCGATCAAATCCGTAGGGACGTTGCATGAATGCGGTCAAACCAGTCGAAGCAGGTTTTGCGGCCCCTAACATTTGCAGATATCTGGGCATTAGCGCGACCACTCATGGGTCCGAGCTTATACTCCACCTAGGAGTCCATACTGATGTCCAATATTGTTGAGCTCTCCTGCATTAATCTCGCTCAAGTTGCAGAGTTACTCACACTGCGTGCTTGTCTCAGACCCTCAAAGCGCATACAGCTGGCCGCTTGGTATATTTTCATAATAGTTACTGGCTCATGTTTGATTGATGATTCTCGCGATCTGCATATCAGAGTCCAGACTGCCAAGAACTACTTCATGTCGAGTATAGTCCTATTGAATTGGTTGCAACCGAATATCCCCGCAGTTGACTCCCGGTATTGGCCGCCGGTAATAGGGGCTTGGGGCGCTCACTCGAAAGGCATTCGCTCCAAGTTGCTCCTTATCCAGATCCGCACCATAAACAATGGAGCTGCGAAGTGTGTATTATTTGTCATCAGTCTGAAAGAACTTCTTGCGCAGATTCCTTGCAAACAATGGGGGGCGTTGAAGTGGCGTACGAGGAGATGATTACGTTGCGGCCACGGTTACGTATCCATTTGACGAACGTCACAGGCACAGGTGCAGTGCGTTTAGCGGAGTCGTTGTTGCCGCAAATGATTGACAGCGAAATTGCTCAGATATCGAGAGTGTTTCTTCCATCCATCGGCTCATTGGCGCAATGGGGTGCTAAGTATCCACAGGTGCCTACGCAATATATTGTCCGTCGACTTCCAAATGCCTTATCAAGACTCGTCGAATGTGTACTGCCGAGCAGGATTGTTCGCGGTTTTGACCCTTTGTTGGTACTCGGCGACCTACCATTGTTCTGTGATGCGCCCCAAACACTTTTCATTCAAACACCCCACCTGACAGGTCAGGGCAATGATTACTCTGTCGGTGATTTGCTGAAATATGCAGTGTCTCGCGGTGTCTTGCGATGCAACCTTCATCGTCTCAAAGCGGTGATCGTTCAAACCGAACCGATGCGACTGGCGTTGCTTCAGGCGTATCCTGAATTAGATGGGCGTCTTCATGTTATTCAACAACCGGTTCCCCAATGGCTAATGTCTGCAAAGGGGAGCAGAAGAGGTCCCCTATGTTATTCGAGGCAGGGGTTAAGACTGATTTATCCCGCGGCCTATTACCCACACAAGAATCACAAAATTTTCGGCAACATTTCTGATGATCAAGCACGTATGGCAGGAGTAAGATCGATCACAGTAACGCTTGAAGCGCACGAGCATCTATATCCTCAGTATTCTTGGATTCGAAGTGTTGGGCGACTCGATCCGGAGGGCATGCTAGAACTGTATGCTAATGCTGATGCCCTAGTGTTTCCATCACTACAGGAGAGTTTCGGCTTTCCATTGATCGAAGCCATGCACGTCGGTCTGCCTGTAGTGGCGGCAGACAGGTCTTTTGCGCGTGTGCTATGTGGTGGGGAGGCAATCTACTTTGACCCTCTTTCCCCTCGATCTCTGGAAGCTGCTCTTCATGAACTGAATAAGCGAATCAAAGCTGGCTGGTGGCCAGATTGGTCGTCGCAACTCAACCAACTTCCAGATTCTTGGCAAGAGGTCGCAGACAGGATATTGAACATATCCGTCGGAGGTTTATCATGACATTTCTAAAGAGTTCGAAAACTAAAACCTGCGGGGTAGCAACTATATAGTGATAAGTAAGCCGCTGTAGCTCATCCTGATTCAGGCACATTAGAGTTGACTTTGAATCGTCCCGGATTTACTAGATGCTTCCGAGCCGTTAGATTGACGTTTTTCGAACTCTACCGGAGAAACGCCGCCGGACGTGTTGCGACGGCGTTATGGTTACAGAACATCTCGATGTAATGGTTTGAAAAATTTTTGAATGTCCCACATACCCGAATGAGTCCCGAGATTTTGAGCCATTTTGCGCAAAAACATCATTCAAAGTTGCGTGTGCAAATGATGATTTTTTGCACCCTCAAAGCCACGATGCCAAACCCCAGCCAGTAGATTTTGACCGGCCAATAAACTTGTTTCAACTCGAGCATCTGGTTTTCAAAACCGCACCCCTAAACTCCTCAAAAGATTGTTCCATAAAGAAACAATCTCATTTTTAGCCCAAATACTCAAGCGCCCAGCTGTTGTGCCGCTGGCCTTAATTGCACGCTTGGAGCACAAAAGACCAACTGGGATGATTCGACGACTTCAAAAAGCGCCAAACATGTTGACACACATCATTAAAAGTGCGCGGCGATATGGAGACTGCAAAACGCTATACTGACTTACATCCCCTTATATTGAAAGCCGCAGTTGAGTTAGTTTAGATTTGGAAATGGCTTAATGCTAAGAGAACTTGTTCCCTGTTCCATAAACACATTTGGCGTTCAGGTTCAGGTGCTATCCAATCATCGATAACATAAAGAGGATCGATAGGAAAGTTGTATG
Organism: Burkholderiaceae bacterium; assembly: GCA_027486235.1. Classification (GTDB taxonomy): domain Bacteria; phylum Pseudomonadota; class Gammaproteobacteria; order Burkholderiales; family Burkholderiaceae; genus Polynucleobacter; species Polynucleobacter hoetzingerianus. The sequence continues at coordinate 1,609 of JAIXPN010000037.1, read as the reverse complement.
GATTGGAAAACAAATCGATACACCTATAATCCCCTGTTGAAATATCCCTATTGGCGAAGGATTCGCCAATATTTATATGAGTTGTTGTCAGAAGATAAGTCGAATTCGATTGAATGAATTTTTCTAAAACAGATTTAGTATCTAGAAATGACAGGTGAAAGAGGCAATCTCGACAAATCATTAAATCAACTTGAGGCGGGATCTCGTTTACTAAGTCGAAGTGGCAAAATGAAATCTTGGCAGACAGATACTGTTTATTTAGATTATCTATAAGCGGTTTAACGATGTCCGCACCAATATATTCGATATTGACGGATGGTAACAAATGGCTCATCCAATTGAAATCTCCACAAGGGGCATCAAATACTCTTTGTATTGAATACTTACTAAACAAGATTGGTAGCTCCTTGCGGAGGTTCGCAGTATACTTTAAAGTTGAACCAGCTCCACTTAGACTTTCGCTACTTGACCAAAAATTATTTTTATAGATCCAGGTAAATCTATCTTCATTGGACTTGAGGGATAAGATCTCTTTTTGAAACCGGTTGTTTCTTAGTCGATTCATGGGGTTGTTGACTATTTTTATAGCGGTTGCTATTAGACCTTCTCTTTGAAGAGACGTTTTGATTTTTGACAAGGCGCTTATTTTCATACATGTTGTCCTTTCTACAAATGTGTTACTACTGATTTTACGTGTTCTTCTCAAAGTGTGGGGCATCCTCAAAATCAGGGGCGATTCATTGATTTTATTTCAGACAAACTGTGTGAGCTTTCTAAGGTTCTTCCAAGCGATGGCTCGCAATGCGTTCGGCACGCTGAAGTTGCAGCTACGAAGTGCGCGCCAATCCTCTTTGGACTTCTGGATGATCGCTTTGATGGATTTGTTGCTGGCGCCGCCTAGCCGCATTGTGACTAGTACTTCAGGTAAGTACTGGGTTTTGAATGCCGGCTGAGTGAAGAGTTTGAGTATGCTGAGGTAGTCGGCAGCAATTCGGTAGTTGACGTCAAATCCGCCAATCATTGAGTACCAGTCGCGGCGTACATACAGCGTGGGGTGGGCGGGCATCCAGCCCAAGCCAAGATCACGCTGGTTGAACGGTTTTCCATGCCAGTGGCGAATCACCTTCGACGTGTCTTTTTGGCTGACATACTTCAAATCTCCGTACACAGCGCAGACAGTTGGGTCCTCGAAGGCCTGAGCGATCTTTGATAGTACATCGTCAGAGGCATAAAGATCGTCGGCATGCAGGAATCCGACCACATCGCCAGTTGCAAGTTGGATGCCTTTATTGAGCGCGTCGTATATACCTTTGTCAGGCTCGCTCTTGAACTTGCCGATTTGATCGATATGTCTTTTAATGACGTCAATGGTACCGTCGATACTAGCCCCGTCGACGACTACGTGTTCACGGTTGGTGTATGTTTGTCTAGCCACCGATGCTAGGCAGTCTGGAAGAGTGTTGGCGCAGTTCCAGGTCGCGGTAACGACCGAGATTGTTAAGTTGTTTTCCATAATTCGATTTTGGCAGATTTTTATAACTGGTTGACGAAGTTGATTGTTGACGCCTTTCCAATACTGATCAACTGTGCCGATTGAATTTTGACCAGG
>JAIXPN010000125.1 GCA_027486235.1 Burkholderiaceae bacterium | reverse complement strand
GTGGCGTTTTGTTTACTACGTCTTACTTAGTGGTGGGTCGGCGGGAATCGAACTAAAAATGCTTTTCTATAATTAAATCAATTATTTAGGCGCTATAAAAAAGGTACGAATTTCACAAAGTACCCCCAAAAATACCCCCAACCCGCGTTCGTACAAGTTAAAAAAATTTGCTACAAGTAGTCAATTACGAAGAAAAATGGCCTGTACCCATACAGAGTTCTCTGGGTTTTAATGGGTTAAGCCCAATAAAAAAATGAAGATTCATCTACTTATCGCCTAGATGGCGTATAGCCAATGCGATTGCCATTGTTATCAAAGTAATTGGTAACGCCAGTAGGGGCAGTTACTTCATACGCTAAACGATTGCCTTTGTTGTCATAGACCCCATTGGTAGCATTAAAGTTATTTGGGCTATTGTTGAAGTTATACGGGCTGTTATTGAAGTTGTAAGGGCTATTGTTAAAGTTATTAGGGCTGTTCTCAAAGTTGTAGATTGAGGCATTAAAAGGTACGACCTGAGCAGACGTACTCTGAGTAAATAACCCAAACTGGGTTACTAAAACCAAACCAATTAGATATTTCATAGACACCCCCTTATTGAGTTACAAGGTCAGAATAGGGGGCCTTAGGCTCATAGGATGAGCTAGTTAAATTGATACTAGTAATTTTGTTATCTAATTATTTATAAATGTTAAAAACTAGATAATTAATAAAGTAATCAAATAAATCAGCTTAAACTCATCAATGACGAGATAAGGCGCTAAATGGCAAAAGCAGAAAAGAAAAATGGTGGTGATTTAGGTTTTGAGGCGGAACTATTTAAGACGGCCGATAAGTTGCGCGGGAATATGGAGCCGAGCGACTACAAGCACGTCGTTTTAGGCCTAATCTTCTTAAAGTACATATCAGATGCATTTGATGAGAAGCACAAGCTGCTCCTATCTGAGGGATCAGGTACAGCAGAAGATCGTGATGAGTATGCGGCCGATAACGTGTTTTGGGTTCCAAAAGATGCGCGCTGGGCGCAACTACAAGCCAATGCGAAATTACCCACTATAGGTACATTGATAGATGACGCCATGCGCGCCATCGAAAATGATAATGAAAGCCTTAAAGGGGTATTGCCTAAAGATTATGCACGCCCCGCATTAAATAAGATCATGCTGGGAGAGTTGATTGACTTAATCTCCAAGATCGATCTGATGGCGGGCGGTGATCATAAAAGTAAAGATGTTTTAGGTCGTGTTTATGAATACTTCCTTGGTCGCTTTGCGGGCGCGGAAGGCAAGGGTGGGGGTGAGTTTTATACCCCTCGCTCGGTAGTGCGGGTTTTAGTTGAAATGCTAGAGCCCTACTCAGGCCGTATTTATGACCCATGCTGTGGATCCGGTGGAATGTTCGTACAGAGCGAAAACTTTGTGCGTGAACACGGTGGGCGTATTGGCGACATTGCTGTGTACGGACAGGAATCGAATTACGTGACGTGGCGACTGGCCAAGATGAACTTGGCAGTGCGTGGCATTGACAGCGACATTCGCTGGAACAATGAAGGCAGCTTTCACAAAGACGAACTGCGTGACCTGAAAGCAGACTTCATCCTTGCCAACCCTCCGTTCAACATCAGCGATTGGGGTGGCGAGCGCATACGTGACGATGTGCGTTGGAAGTACGGAGTGCCGCCAATTGGCAATGCGAACTTCGCTTGGCTTCAACACATCATTCATCATCTTGGGCCGAGTGGAACGGCGGGAGTGGTTCTGGCTAATGGCTCGATGACTTCCACACAGTCTGGCGAAGACGTAATACGCCGTGAGATGGTTGAGCAGGATGTGGTGGACTGCATGGTCGCACTACCCGGACAGTTGTTCTACTCCACCCAAATTCCTGCCTGCTTGTGGTTCTTGGCAAGAAACAAGAATCCTGGCAAAGGGCTACGTGACCGCCGTGGAAGTATCCTCTTTATTGACGCTCGAAAGATGGGCGTTCTCGTCGACCGGGTTCGCCGAGAGCTAACTGACAAAGACGTGGAGCGGATTACGAACACCTATCATACTTGGAGGGGTGAAGCAGACTGTGGAGAGTACACCGATCTGGCTGGCTTCTGTCGCAGCGTTCCACTGGCTGAAATTGCAAAGCATGGTCATGTCCTTACACCCGGACGCTATGTTGGCTCGGAAGCAGTTGAGGACGATGACGAAGCGTTTGAAGAAAAGATGCAGTTGTTGACTGAAAAGCTGGCCGAACAGATGACTCAGGGCAACGAGCTTGATGCACTGATCCGTAAGAAGCTTGCAGGGGTTGGGTATGCGATCTAATTTCAGCATTTCAACGCTCGCTGATCTTTGCACAGACGTAAGCTACGGCTACACAGAGAGCGCCACTGATAATCCAGTAGGCCCGAAATTTTTACGAATTACAGACATACAGGGTGGCGTATACGATTGGGGAAAGGTTCCGTATTGCCCTGCTACTGAGAGCGATGCGAAGAAGTACTCTCTAGCTGTGGGAGACATCGTAGTGGCTAGAACTGGAAACTCTACCGGAGAAAATGCCCAAATAAAATCAAGTCCACCGCCTGCTGTTTTTGCTTCGTACCTTATTCGTTTTAGACCGAATCCTGATTTAGTCAATCCATTTTTCATTGGCTATCAGCTTCGTGATCGACGATTCCAAGATCATGTCCTCTCTGTACGTGGCGGTTCTGCGCAGCCCGGAGCTAATGCTAAGCAACTAGGGGCATTCAGTGTATTTTTAATTGATCGGGAAATGCAAGATTGTGCAGTCGAGCTGCTAAAAAGTCTGGATGACCGAATCACACTGCTGCGCGATACCAGCAAAACTCTCGAAGCGATTGCTCAAGCCATCTTCAAGTCATGGTTCATCGACTTTGATCCAGTACGAGCAAAGATGGAAGGCCGGGCACCCGTAGGGCTAGATGAAGAAACTGCTGCACTGTTTCCCGATGAGCTTGTAGATAGTGATCTTGGGCTGGTGCCTAAGGGCTGGGACGTCAAGACAGTTGGTGAGGCGGTTGAGACAGTTGGTGGAGCAACACCAGATACCAAAAATCAGAATTATTGGGAGCCGGCGGAGTACCACTGGACTTCACCGAAAGACCTTTCGGGTTTAAGCGACCCCGTGCTGTTGAGCACTGAGCGTCGTATCAGCTCTAGTGGTTTATCAAAGATTAGCTCAGGACTTCTTCCTGTTGGCACGTTGTTGATGTCTTCACGTGCGCCTATTGGATACTTGGCAATTGCCGATATGCCTGTAGCAATAAATCAGGGCTACATAGCAATACCATCCGGAGGACAATTGCCTCCTTTGTACATGCTTCGATGGTGTCAGGCCAACATGGAAGGCATAAAGGGGCGAGCGAACGGGTCGACCTTCATGGAGATAAGCAAAAAAGCATTTAGACCTATTCCAATTTTGGTGCCTCCTCCAAAGTTACTGGATGTTTTTGAAGAGACGTGTGGAAAGTTATTTGACAGGCTGGTATTGAACGCCAGGCAAGCTAAAATGCTTGCGAAAATTAGAGATGCTCTCTTGCCAAGGCTTATCTCTGGAAAATTGCAAGTACTAGGCCCAGAGAAATTTGTTCCTCAATAATCGAAAGAACGAGATGGGCATACTTGAAAATCAACTTGAAACGTGGTCTCGTCAAGGGGCTACGACTTCAGCTTCTGATTTATATCAGCGTATTAAAGATGCTCTTGAAAATGACCAAACACTCAAAGGTCGGAGTTTCGAGATTTTTTTGCAGGGATCATATCGAAATAGTACCAACATTCGTGGCGATAGCGATGTCGACGTGGTTGTAATGCTTACTGATACATACATGCCCGAATACGGCGCTCTGGATGAGTACAATAAAAATATTCTAAAAAGTAAAGCAAATCCCGCAACTTATAAGTTGCGGGATTTCCGCACGGATGTTTTGCACATAATTGAACGTGAATTTTCGTCCCACAAAGTCGAGGAAGGAGGGAAGAGTATAAAAATTCCTCGAACTGGAAATAATATTCCAGCAGATATTGTTCCTTGCTTGAAGTATCGTTATTATCTTCCACCAAAAACATTGTTGAGCAAACCTACATATATTGAAGGATTATGGATTTGGGATGTTAAACGCAAACAATCTGCTATTAGTTATCCAAAGAAATCATATGAAAACGGGGTGACTAAGCAAGGAAGAACAAGTAATTGGTATAAGCCAACAGTCAGGATGTTGAAAAATGCACGTGGTTGGCTTGAAGATAATAATTTTATAAAGCAGGGATTAGCATCATCGCATTCTTTAGAATGCCTTGCTTACAACGTGCCGGATTATTGTTTTGGAAATAGTTATGGCGAGACGTTTAGCAAAACACTCCAGTGGCTACAAAGAGCAGACCTGTCAAATTTCGTCTCTCAAAACGGTTTTCAAAGATTGTTTCAGTCTGGTCGCTGGACCGAAGAAGATGCACATGTTTTCATTGGTGCATTGAATTTTATGTCTGATCAGTGGAAAAAATAGTATGCATGGATACTTGTCTGATAATTTCTTTAGAGGTCCGAAGATATATTTTTTTCTCGGCTTTCTAGCAATCTATGCATCTTCATTTTCACGTGAATGGTTGTCTAAACTACCATTGGTAGATTATTTTGAGACAACTGCAGTGTCTGCTGGCGTAATTTACGCGATATTGATTGTTTTCTATGAATACATTGGTTGGAAATGGATTTCCACCATTCGGAATTTAAATGGCACATGGATTGGAGCTATTGCTACAAATTATGAGGGCGGAACTAAACTAAATTGCGTTTTAAGAGTTCGGCAAACATGGACTCGAATGACTATTGAACTTGAGACAGATAAATCACGCTCTCATACAACAATGTCTGCACTTTATGAAAATCAGCCGGGTGATGTCGGTTTGAAATATGAATTTCTTTCTGAGCCCAAATATCAATCAGTTGAAACCATGCATACTCATCGAGGTTTTTGTATGTTGGCTATAGAGCACAATAATGATGATCTAAAAATGAGTGGAAACTATTTTACGGGTAGGGGTAGGACAACTCACGGAGAGATTTCTTTAATCCGAGTCAGTAGTAAAGGTTTAAGTTACGAATCGGCTTTGAGAATGATGAAGAGATGATCCAAGTATTATTTAATTTTTTCTATCAAATCATTTTCAGTTGAAGATTCGGTAAAGGAAGAAAAGACCATGGCCTTTATGAGTGAAGCTGCGTTAGAGCAGATGCTGATCGATCAACTGAGTACACTGGGCTACAGCATTGCAGCCGAGGAGGTCATTGGGCCTGATGGTTCAGAACCAGAGCGTGAAAGCCATGATCAGGTCATCCTGATACGCAGGCTTACCGAAGCCGTTGCCCGTATCAATCCCAGCGTTCCCGAAGCAGCAAGAGCAGATGCAGTTCGCAAGCTGACACAGACTGAATTTCCGGCGCTGCTTGAAGAAAATCGCCGTATTCATAGGCTATTAACTGAAGGAGTCGATGTTGAATATTATGATCGGGATGGAACGCTAAAAGCAGGCAAGGTCAATTTGATTGATTTTGCTAAGCCAGATAACAATGATTGGTTGGTGGTAAGTCAATTTGTAGTTATTTCAGGTAGTTACAACAGAAGGCCGGATGTTGTAGTTTTCATTAATGGGCTGCCAGTAGCTGTAATTGAACTCAAAGCCCCGGGAAGCGATAACGCCACTGTAGTTAGTGCATTTAATCAGTTGCAAACCTATAAGTCTCAAATTCCAGCTCTTTTTAAGACTAATACGTTACTTATTACTAGTGACGGATTAACCGCACGAATTGGATCGCTAAGTGCAGACATTGAGCGTTACATGCCATGGCGCACCACAGATGGAAAGGATGTCGCAGAAAAGGGTACACCAGAGCAGCAAGTCTTAATTGAGGGGGTATTAGAGCGAAGCCGCCTTCTGCAGTTGCTACGTGATTTCACGGTGTTTGGAGAAACACGTGGTGGCCTAGCCAAGATCATCGCTGGATACCATCAGTTTAATGCGGTTAACCATGCCGTAACTTGCACGGTTAAGGCTAGCAGGCCAGAGGGAGATAAGCGTGCTGGGGTGATTTGGCATACGCAGGGGTCTGGCAAGAGCTTACTCATGGCGTTTTATGCTGGGCAGCTTGTACGTAACCCAGATATGGCAAATCCTACGCTGGTCGTGCTAACTGATCGTAATGACCTTGATGACCAGCTATTTGCTACCTTTGCCATGTGTCAGGACTTGATCCGTCAAAGACCTGAGCAGGCCAACAGCCGAGAAGACCTGCAAAAGATTCTCAGTCGTTCATCAGGTGGCGTCGTCTTCACAACCATCCAAAAATTTAGCCCAGATGCAGGTACCAGCATTTACCCCGTGCTCACTGATCGCCGCAATGTGATTGTGATCGTTGATGAGGCACACCGCAGTCAGTATGGATTTAAGGCAAAATTAGACAGCAAAACCGGCGAAATTGGCTACGGTTTTGCTAAGTATCTGCGGGATGCCTTGCCCAATGCGTCATTTATCGGGTTTACAGGCACACCCATTGAAGCCGATGACGTCAACACACCAGTAGTATTCGGCAACTATATCGACGTGTACGATATTAGCCGTGCTGTGGAAGACGGTGCGACAGTGCCCATTTACTACGAATCTCGTCTCGCACGTATTGAACTGGACGAAGACGAAAAGCCGAACATTGACGCTGAGATTGAAGAACTCACCGAAGAAGACGACCTGATTGAACAGGAACGTTTCAAGAAAAAATGGTCAACCATCGAAGCATTGGTGGGTAGTGACAAACGCATTGACTTAGTAGCCAAGGACTTGGTGGATCACTTCGAGGCACGTACAACGGCGATGCCTGGCAAAGCTATGGTGGTCTGTATGAGCCGCCGTATCTGTATCAAGCTCCACGATGCCATCGTCAAGCTTCGGCCACAGTGGTACAGCAAGGACGACACACAGGGTGCGATCAAGGTCGTGATGACCGGTGCTGCCAGTGATCCGCTGGAATGGCAAGAGCACATCGGCAACAAGCAACGCAGGGACACACTCGCTGGTCGAGCACGTGATCCGAAGGACGATTTGAAGATCGTGATTGTTCGCGACATGTGGCTGACCGGATTTGATGCACCCTGTATGCACACCATGTACGTGGACAAGCCAATGCGTGGTCACGGCTTGATGCAAGCTATCGCACGCGTGAACCGAGTGTTCAAGGACAAGCAGGGTGGCCTGATCGTTGATTACATCGGCATCGCCCAGAACCTGAAATCAGCCCTGCAAATCTACAGCCCGGGAGACCGCGGCCAAACAGGCATTGACGAGAGTCAAGCTGTGGCTGTGATGCTGGAGAAGTACGAAGTAGTGCGTGATATGTACCATGGCTTTGACTATCGAACAGCCCTTAACGGGACGCCACAAGAGAGAATGTTAATGATGGCTGGCGCGATTGAATGGGTTCTGGATATACAGCAAAAGCTTGCCGCCCAAGAGAAAACCGAAGAAAAAAAGAAGCAAGCACATCGACGTTATCAGGATGCGGTATTGGCCCTAAGCAAGGCTTTTAGTCTAGCAAGCGCCAGTGATGAGGCTCGGGAAATAAGGGAAGAAGTTGGGTTTTTTCAGGCAATTCGGGCGGCATTAGTAAAAAGCACTATAGGTTCTGGAGTAAAGCAGCAAGATAAGGATATGGCGATTCAACAGATAGTAAGCCGTGCTGTTATATCAACTGAAATCGTAGACATACTAGCTGCCACAGGCTTAAAGACGCCGGATATTTCCATCCTGTCCGAAGATTTTTTGGCTGAATTGCAGCAGATGGAGCGCAAGAACCTTGCCCTTGAAGCTCTCAAGAAGTTGCTGAACGATGGCATCCGTTCACGTAGCAAGACTAATGTGGTCGAGACTAAAGGATTCGCAGAGCGTCTTGAAAACGCCGTGGCGCGTTACCACGCTAACGCCATTACAACTGCTGAGGTGTTGCAAGAGCTCATTGAGCTAGCAAAGGATATACGAGCAGCAAGGGCGCGGGGCGAGGACAGCGGCCTTAGTGATGATGAAATTGCATTTTATGATGCCTTGGCTGAGAACAGTAGTGCAATAGAGCTCATGGGAAATGATCAACTGAAGGTAATTGCTCATGAACTATTGGAAAGTCTAAAGGCTAATGTTTCTGTAGATTGGGCACATCGTGAAAACGCAAGAGCAAGGCTGCGGGTGCTGGTTAAGCGAATCTTAAAAAAGTATGGCTACCCACCAGACTTACAGGATCAGGCTGTACAGACTGTTCTTCAGCAAGCAGAGGCATTATCTGCGGCATGGACATCAAATGCGGTTATCTAAGAGGATCTTGAGATTAAGGAATCTGTGAATATCATATTTAATGCCATTCACAGATTAACCGAAGAGACAGTCTAAAGTTCTAATTTCTTTGATACCGATTTGCTCGCTTTATTTTTAATAAACTCCTGTACCTGCTCAACCGTCCAAAACGAAGACCTCCCAATCTTGATCGGCTTCGGAAACTCCCCCTTTTGAACCATTAGCCAAAATTTAGACTTTGATACCGGCATTACCTTCAAGATCTGAGGAATGCGGATTAAGGCAACTGGAGGAACGGATAAATCAGATGCTGAATTTTGCATAGCTCTTCCTTAAGTAAGACGTTTAACATTTTTGCGGTAAATCTGCAGTGCGGTCTTTGCCGAACTCATCTTGGTATAGCCATAAGAGCGATATAGCTTGTATAAGCGGAAAACAATCATCGGTAATGTAATCTCCGTAGTTGATGCTGCATGGATAAATATGAGTGCTACAGAGGCGCAATGTAGCGAGCGCTACTAGCATGGTCAATAGCAAACGAAAGACCATGATTAAAGCCATGCCAAAAAAATGACTACAAAAAAATATTTAATCGCAAATATGCAAAAGTGGTTGTGCATTAATTACTACGGTCATGTAGTCAATATCTGATATGCCTTGG